>CAMLKX010000082.1 GCA_946480515.1 uncultured Sphingomonadaceae bacterium
GAACGGCTGAGTAGCCGCAGCTCCGGGAGGCCGGTCGATGACCGACAGCAAGGACCGTCCATCGGTGACAGCAACTTTCTGGAGTTCCTCGGCGACGTTTACCGCTGCTGCAGCAAGTTCCTGGCGCGGCAATGCGCCGGTAACCATCCCTCCGGGAAATCCCGCCCGGAAATAAAGACTCTGCGTCTCTGGTTCCACCCACAGCCGCAGGACTCCGCTTACAACACGCAGGCTGTCGCGCCGAAGCTTGAAATCGCTAGTCCTGCAGAGAACCTTGCCGTTTTCATCACGGATCGAGAAACTCTGGCCGATGCCGGTCGTCAGTCGCAGCGAGTTTGCTGCTGTGGCGCAATAGTCGCCCTCCTGGCGGTTCAATGCCCCGCTCGCCGCAATTCTAAGCGCCAAGATGTTCCGGGCTGTGAGATCTTCGATCGCGCGGGCCGCCGCGCGGGACTGCTCATGCGCGAGCCGGAGTTGCTCCTCCTTCGCTTGATCAAGCGCGCTGCGCGCACCCCAGACCAAAAACAGGACTAGTGGCAGGACTGCAAGGGAGAAGATCAGGACGAGCTTGAAGGTCGTCGAGAATTTATGAAACCGATGGCGAACCATCAGACCACCGAGTGCTGCAAAGCGTTAAGAAAGTTTGTCCAGCAGGTTCCGCAGGTCGCTCGGGATTTCTTCGCGCAGAGCGTCATCATATGCGGAGCGAAGCGCCGAACCCAAATCCGTCGTCGGGGGCTTTTTGCGTGCACTGGCGGACTCCTGCCGGGCCGTCGGTCGTCCCCGAACCTTCGCCCTCTGCCCGTCCACCTTCTGGTTGCCACTCAACCTCTCGAACCCCCCAATTCCTGAGCTCCCGTCATATGCAAGCGCCCCGCCTTTGCAGCAGGGGCGCCGCGGTTTCTACAGAATTATCCCTACGCGTGGTCTAATTCGCCGTGAAACCAAATTGACGCTCCTTTGTTCCAGTCGATCATCACGGAGGGGCAACCAGTGTGTCGTCTGCGCACCGGCGGCTTGGCCGATACTTGCCATACGCGGGTGGTCCTCACACAAGGGGCACCCTAATCGAAGGAGCTTTCGCCTAATGTCGTTGGGACAGGAACTTGCGCCTCATTTGCCGTTTCTGCGCCGCTATGCCCGCGCGTTGACGGGCAGCCAGGCCCACGGCGACGCGTTCGTCCGCGCAACGCTGGAAGCGATCGTGGCCGCTCCGGACAGCTTTCCGCGCGATGTTGACCCCCGGCTCGGCCTCTACCGGACGTTCCATGCGATCTGGTCGACCGCGAATATCGAGGAGGGTGAGGAGCCCACGGACATCACCGGCAGCGCCGAAGGCATTGCTCGCGCTCGGCTGTCGCGGATTACTCCACTGTCGAGACAGGCGCTGCTGCTGACCTCGCTCGAGGGCTTCAGCGGGCGTGATGCCGGCTATCTGATCGATGCGAGCCCCGAAGATGTCGAAAACCTCGTCGCCGAGGCGCTCGAGGAGATCGAGCGGCAAACCCACGCCGAGGTGCTGATCATTGAAGATGAGCCGATCATCGCGATGGATCTGGAGAGCATTGTTCGCGATCTTGGTCACAATGTCACCGGAGTCGCGGTGACTCGGGACGAAGCAGTATCGCAGGCTCGCGCTCACCCGCCGGGCCTCGTGCTGGCGGACATCCAGTTGGCCGATGATTCCAGCGGAATTGACGCAGTGAAGGACATTCTTGCCGAATTTTCGGTGCCGGTGATCTTCATCACGGCATTCCCGGAGCGTCTGTTGACCGGAACCCGGCCCGAGCCGACCTTCCTGATCACCAAGCCGTTCCAGCGGTCGACCGTGAAAGCAGCGATCAGCCAGGCACTGTTCTTCGACGCGGCGACGGTTCCCGCCTGAGCGGTCGTTCCCAAGGCGGAACAGCGCGGAACCACGCGCGTTGGTTTGCCGGCTGATCTTAGCGGGTGAAGAAATTGATGGACGACGACCGGCAACACGTGAGCGAGACTGAAGCAAGGGCCGGAGTGACCCCGCACATGACCCGCTACGTGCTTGGCTTTGGCCTGCTCCTGGTGGTGGTGTTTTTCGTGATCATCTACCTGGTGGCTGGATAAGCTGCAGCCATTATATCGTTAGTTATTGACATCGATTAGGCGGGAGCGTCACCGTTCGCGCTGAAACAGATTGGATGGGGGCGTTGGCGGACCACAATCAGGATCATTCGCCCGGCGTGGACCGGGACATTCCGACTCCGCTGTCGGACTCCGACTTCAAGGAGCAACTGGCGCAGGTGATTCCCCACCTTCGCGCCTTCGGGCGGTCATTGTCCGGCAGCCGGGACCTGGCTGATGATCTGGTCCAGGAGACGCTGCTGAAGGCCTGGGCCGCCCGCAAGCGCTTCCAGGCCGGAACGAATATGCGCGCCTGGACCTTCATCATCTTGCGTAATCTATTTCTGAGTCAGATGCGCCGCGCCCGCTTCAAGGGCGAGTGGGATGAGATCACCGCCTCGAAGATGCTGTCTGCTCCGGCAAGCCAGGATCGGCACATCGAACTGGGCGACATGCAGCGAGCCCTGATGCAGCTTCCGCAGCCGCAGCGGGAGGCTTTGATTCTCGTTGGAGCCGGCGGATTCGCCTATGAGGAAGCTGCGGACATCTGCGGCTGCGCGGTCGGCACGATCAAGAGCCGGGTGGCGCGCGGTCGCGTAGCGCTCGAGTCTCTTCTCAGCGGCGGGAAGCTACCCTCACGGCGCCAGCACAAGACCCAGGCCGGGAAAACGCCTCTCCAGGAGATCATGGGTGAGGTCGATGATCTCAGCAATGATCATCAATGAGACGGAAGGCGTTTGGCTGAGGGTCAGTCAAGCTGCCGCAGCAAATCCTCAAAATCGCTGACGGCCTTGTCTGGCGCAGCCGCGGCGAAGGCCCGCCGCAAGGCAGCGGTGATCCCGGCATGAGCTGGCGGGACATCGATCCGGATCAAGCGCCGGTCACCGGTCCGTTCTTCAGCCGCCATGGTGCTAGCGCATCTCTGCATCGAAACCCTAACGAGCGGACGCTTGGAGCGGTTGCATCCAACCGTCTGATTCGCGAAGCTTTGTCGCATGCTAGCAACGGTTGATGCGAACCGCCGTGAGGTGGTCGAGCGCGCGGTCGCATGCGCGCCATTCCTTCGCGAGGCAGCCGCTGCTCTTCCCGAAATCGTCGACCGCTTCTGCAGCCACGGAGCCGATGCCGCGATCGATCTGGCGCTGAATGCCGGCCATTCGGAGGAGGTCGCCGTTGCCCTCCGGAAGCGGCGACGGGCTCTCGCCCTTGCAGTCGCACTCGGTGACTTGGCGGGCGAATTGTCGCTCGAACAGGTGACGGCCGCCCTGTCGAGCTTTGCCGATGCGGCGATTGATGCAGCGATAGCGCAGGCGCTGGCGGAGCGGGTTCCCGAAGCCGAAGCTCGCGGGGTTGCCGCGATCGCCCTGGGTAAGCTGGGCAGCCGGGAACTCAACTATTCGTCCGATGTCGACCTGATCCTTCTGTTTGACCCGACGACCATGCCCCGCCGGGAACGGGAGGATCCTGCGGAAGCCGCCGTCCGGGTCGGACAGCGGATCGTCGAGCTGCTGCAGCGCCGCACGGGCGAGGGCTACGTTCTTCGCGTCGACCTGCGGCTACGGCCGTCGCCGGAGGTCACTCCCATCGTGCTGCCCCTCAATGCCGCCATCGCTTATTATGAATCGCACGCGCTGGCGTGGGAGCGCGCAGCTTTCATCCGTGCGCGCGCCTGCGCCGGGGACATGGCGCTTGGAACGCAATTCCTCGAGGCAGTGAGGCCATTTGTATGGCGGCGTGCGCTCGACTTTGGAGCGATTGGAGAAATCCGCGAGATCACTCACCGGATCCGCGATCATTATGCGCAAGGGCAGCAGTTCGGACCGGGGTTCGACTTGAAGCGCGGACGCGGCGGCATTCGAGAAGTGGAGTTCTTTGCGCAGGTCCATCAGCTGATCCATGGTGGCCGGGATCCGTCGCTACAGCGTCCCGCGACTCTGGACGCGCTTCAGGCCCTCGCTGCCGCCGGGCTGATCGACGCCGAGGATGCCACCGCTCTGGCGACAGCCTACCGCCTGCTGCGGACGACCGAGCATCGGGTGCAGATGATGGAAGACCAGCAGACTCACCGGTTACCTGGCGGTGAGGCGCTCGATCGGGTGGCCGAACTTGATGGGCTCTCCAGCGGGGCTGAGTTGCTTGATCGGCTGCGGCCGCACGTGGAGCAGGTCGGGTGGCTTTTCGACGGGTTCGCCTCGGATGAGCTTGATCGCTTGTCGAGCGACCCGGAACGGCTTCATCGAGAGGTCGCCGACCTCGGGTTCACCGATGTGGAGACGGTCGTCCGAAGGATCGGAGAGTGGCGTAGCGGCCGGGTTCGCGCGCTCCGGTCCCCGGCGGCATTGAGCGCATTCGAAGCAATGCTGCCAACGATGCTCAAAGCAATCGGGACTGGCCCCGATCCAGCCCACGCGCTCAACCGGTTCAGTGACCTCGTCGACCGGCTTTCGAGCGGAGTAAATCTTTTCCGGCTGATCGAAGCGCGCCCGGCGCTCGGCGAGCTGGTTGCGCTCATTCTGGCTCAGGCGCCTGCGCTTGCGGAGCAGCTCGCGCGCAGGACTGAGTTGCTCGATGGATTGATCGATGACTCGAGCTTCGAGCCGCCGCCGCCCGTGGCCGAGCTGATCAGCCTGTTCGCGGAAGCGGATGGCTCATCAGCCTATGATGCAACGCTTGATCGTGTGCGCCGGCTGGTCAACGAGCGGCGCTTTGCCTTGGGGGTGCAACTCGTCGCCCGGCGCAGCGATCCGCTCGCAGTGGGAGAAGGCTATGCGCGGGTCGCGGAGGCGGCGCTCGTCGCTCTCACGGACGCAGCCGTCGAGGAGTTCGCGCTCGGCCATGGCCGAATCGATCAGAGTGAGCTGGTGATTCTGGCGCTCGGGCGGCTCGGCGGAAGTTCGCTCACCCACGCCTCTGATCTCGACCTGATCTTCCTGTTCACCGGACCACTCGATGGTCAATCAGACGGACGCCGCTCGCTCGGCCCCACGGACTATTTCAATCGCCTCGGGGCGCGCGTGGTTGCGGCGCTGAGTGTTCCGACCGCCGCTGGCGCACTCTACGAAGTCGATACAAGGCTCCGCCCTCAGGGCAGGAAAGGACTGCTCGCAGTCTCGCTCGAAAGCTTCGCGGATTACCAGCGCAATCAGGCCTGGACGTGGGAGCATATGGCGCTGACGCGCGCTCGTCCGGTCTATGGTTCTTCGGCTGCCAGAGCGCAGCTCGACCAGCTCGTGGCGGAAATCCAGGCCACACCGCGCGAGCGTGCGACCGTTGTGTCCGACGTCCGTAACATGCGCGCGGAAGTGGCGCGACATAAGCCGCCGGCAGGTCCGCTCGACATCAAGCTTGGCCCGGGCGGGCTGGTCGATCTGGAGTTCGCGGTCCAGCTGCTCCAGCTGGCAACAGGCGGTCCGCATGAGCCTCGCCTGGATCGTGCCATCGCCGCCTTGATCGATGCGGGGCTGATGACCCCAGAGTGCGGCGAGGCAAACGCGCTTTTGACGCGGATGCTGGTGACCATGCGGCTTGTCGCGCCGGATGGCCTTGAGCCGAAGGCGGAGTCGCGTCCCTTGGTCGCCGCGGCCTGCGGTCACTCCAATTGGGACAGCCTGCTTGCAGCTCACGATTCTGCACGGCAGTGCATTGCCAATTTCTGGAAAGAGGTGAGTGAACAATGATCGGCGAAGGTGACAAGGCGCCCGCACTGACGGTGACCGCGAGCGACGGATCGACAATCCACTTGGCGAATCCCGGCGTTCCGCTCGTGCTGTATTTCTATCCCAAGGACGACACGTCGGGCTGCACCCGCGAAGCTCAGGACTTCACCGAATTGGCGGGAGAGTTCGCCAAGGCCGGAGCGCGCGTCGTCGGCCTTTCGCGCGATCCCATGAAGAAGCATGAGAAGTTCATCGAGAAATATGACCTCAAGGTGCCGCTGGCCTCGGATGAGGACGGCGCGGTTTCAGATGCGTTCGGCACCTGGATCGAGAAGTCGATGTATGGCCGCAAATATATGGGCATGGACCGCGCCACCTACGTCATCGCGCCCGATGGGCGGGTGGTGAAGGCCTGGCGCAAGGTCAAGGTGCCGGGCCATGCCGCGGAGGTGCTGGGGGCCGTCAAGCAGCTTTGAAGTTCCCCGGAACTGCCATTTGAAACACTGCCCACCACATGCTAGCGGCCCCGCAAAGCCGATCCTGAGGAGCCGTCCGTGGCCGAATTCACGCTTCCCAAGAACAGCAAGATCACCAGAGGGCGGGAGCATAAATCATCGTCCGGCGGAAAGCGGATCAAAAGCTTCAAGATTTACCGTTACGATCCGGAGAGCGGCGCCAACCCGCGCTACGATCGTTACGAGGTCGATCTCGATCAGTGCGGGCCGATGGTCCTGGATGCCCTTATCAAGATCAAGAATGAGGTCGATCCGACGCTGACCTTCCGCCGCTCCTGCCGCGAAGGCATTTGCGGCAGCTGCTCCATGAACATGGATGGACGCAACGGGCTCGCCTGCACGACCGCGATCGAGGATGTGAAGGGCGAAATCCGGATCACTCCGCTTCCGCACATGGATGTGATCAAGGACCTCGTGCCTGACTTCACCAACTTCTACGCGCAATATGCCTCGATCCAGCCGTGGCTGAAGACTGCCACCCCGGCGCCCTCGGGCGAGGAGCGGCTGCAGTCGCCGGACGACCGGGCAAAGCTGGACGGGCTTTACGAGTGCATTCTGTGCGCCTGCTGCTCGACCAGTTGCCCAAGCTATTGGTGGAATAGTGACCGCTTCCTCGGACCGGCGATCCTGCTTCAGGCCTATCGCTGGCTCGCGGACAGTCGTGACGAGATGACCGGTGAGCGGCTCGACCAGCTTGAAGATCCATTCCGGCTCTATCGCTGCCACACGATCATGAACTGCGCGAACGTTTGTCCGAAGGGCCTCAACCCGGCCAAGGCGATTGCCGAAACCAAGAAGCTGATCGCCGAGCGCGCAGCCTGATGGCGGGCATCCCCGCGGGCGATGTCGAGTTACCGGACGGGGCGGTTCCCGATCCTGATCACCCCGGGTGGTTCAGGGGAAGCAGAGAAAATATCGGCGGCGCCTTCAGCACGTCGCTTGGCAACTTTCTGTTCCGTCCCGACGGACCGGGTCGAGGAGTTTGCCGCATCTTCCCGTCGGCAGACCATCTCAACCCCGGCGGATCGGTGAATGGTGGCGCGGTGCTGGCCTTCATCGATTGGTCGCTGTTCGCCGGCGGGCTGTGCGCGGGGATGGGCCAGGGTCATTTCGTAACGCTCGATCTCCACAATCACTTCGTCGGCCGGGCTCGGGCAGGAATGCCGCTCGACGCGCAGGTCAACCTGATCAAGGAAACTTCAAGCCTGGTTTTCCTGCAAGGCCGCTGTGTTCAAGGCGAGACTGTGTGCTCAAGCTGGACCGGAACGCTGAAGCGGGTGAATGCCCGGTGAGCGACTTTCTGTATGAGCCGCACCCCGATCATCCGGGGTGGATGACATGGCAGCCGATTGCAGAGCGGGTGTTTCACCATGTGATCGGGTCGATTGCCGTGCGGCCGGAATCCGAGGGACTTGCGCGGGTCCGCTGGTGGCCGGCGGAGTCGCTCGGAAACCCGCGCGGCGGAGTCCATGGCGGAGCGATGCTTGGGTTCGTCGATGTGGCCCTGTTTGCTGGAGCGCGTGCTTGCGGGGTCGCCGAAGCGGGAAGCAGCGCGACGATCGATTGCTCATGTCAGTTCATGGCCCCGGCCAAGCTGGGCGAACCCCTTGACGCGCTCATCGAGCTGCTGCGTGAAACCAAGCGGATGGCCTTCCTGCGCGGAACTCTCGAACAAGGGGAGCGGGTAGCGGCCTTTTCAGCGGTGATCCGCAAAATCGGATCGCAATGACCGGTCCGGTCGGGCGTACCTACGCGCAGCTGATTGCGGCCGGTGAGCTGAAGCCTGATCGTGACCAAGAAAAGGCTGTTGCCGCTCTCGACCGGCTGGCGGCGGAACTTCGGCAACAACGGGGTGGATGGTGGAAGCGCCTGCTAA
>CAMLKX010000083.1 GCA_946480515.1 uncultured Sphingomonadaceae bacterium
GGCGTGCTCGGGTTGATCCTCTCGATCGTGATGCTGGGGCTGATGGCCAGCCTGTCCCCGGCCACGATCGTCGTCTTCATCCTCGTGCTCGGCACCGCGCGCGAGCCGGCCTTTGCCGCCGGTGTGCTTGCGGCGACCGCGGCGGTGGTCCTGCTCCTGGCCGGGGTCGGGCGGCTGGTCAGCGAATGCGCCAGGCGCGCGCCACGGCCACGCAATCCGCTGCTGCGCTTGGCGATCACCAATCTGCATCGGCCGGGATCGCAGACTCCAGCGCTGGTGGTCGCGCTCGGGCTGGCGCTAACGCTGTTCGTGACGCTCGCGGCGATCCAGACCAGCATCGAATCCGAGATCGAACGGACGGTTCCGGCGACCGCACCCGACCTGTTCGTGCTTGATATCCCGTCGACCGCCCAAGCGCGGTTCCGAACACTGGTTGACCAGCAAGCGCCCGGAGCAACGCTCAACCTGGTTCCGGCGCTTCGTGGCACGGTGGTGGAATATGGCGGGCGGCGCGTTGCCGACCTCAAGGATCGGCCGGAAGGCGCCTGGATCCTGCGCGGCGAGCGTGGTGTGACCTTCAGCGCAAGTCTGCCGGAGGGAAGCGAACTCGCCGCGGGTGAGTGGTGGCCACCGGATTATCAGGGCCCGCCGCTCATTTCCCTCGATGCAGCGCAGGCGAACGCGCTCGGCGTCGGTGTGGGCGACATGATCAGCGTCAGCGTTCTCGGCCGCGAGATCCAGGCGCGGATCGCGTCGCTGCGGTACATCGACTGGCGGACGATGGGCTTCAACTATGTCCTCGTCTTCTCTCCCAACACGCTGGCGGGCGCTCCGCACAGTCTGACTGCGACCCTGACCTTGCCGCCGGGAACGGAAGCAGGGATCACGCGCACCCTTGTCCGGAGTTTCCCGGCGGCGTCGGTGATCCAGATCGGCGACGTGGTCGAGCGGGTCGTTACCCTACTCAGGCAGATGGCGGCGGCGATCATCGCGACCGGGTCGATCACGATCCTGGCGGGGATGGCGGTGTTGGTCGGTGCGATTGCCGCATCCCGGCAGGCGCGCAGCTACGACAGTGTGATCTTGAAGACTCTCGGCGCCACAAGGCGGCAGATCCTCGGGACCCACGCGCTGGAATATGGAATGCTCGCCGGGGTGCTGGCGGCGATTTCGCTGCTGCTCGGGAGCGCGGCGGCCTGGTTCGTGATTGTCGAGATTTTCGAGTTCAGCTGGGCGGCCGATTGGGCAGCGGTGCTTGTCACACTCGCGGGCGGGGCTCTCCTGACGCTGGGGCTGGGCCTCGTCGGCTCGATTCCGACCCTGTCGGTGCGTCCTGCCCAAGCGTTGCGGCAGCTCTGATCCTGGTGCAACGAAGCAGCCAGATCAGAGCAATTCAAAAACGGAACATGGAGGATCATCGATGGATCGGGTGAAGGGCAAGGTAGCGATCGTCACGGGCGCAGGCCGCATCGGGAACATCGGGCTCGCGATCTGTGAAGCTTTTCTTCGTGAGGGCGCCAAAGGCGTCGTCGGCACGGATTTTCGGACCGACGAGGCGAAGGCGATCCGGAGCAGGGTCGAAGGCAGCTTCGGCGCCGATCGGTTCCGGCTGGTGGAGCATGACGTTACGAACGAGCAAAGCTGGCGGCAGGTGGTTGATCAGACCCACGCCGAGTTCGGTGGACTTGATGTGCTCGTCAACAATGCCGGGATTTCAATCCACGGGGGCATTGTCGACACCGCGTTCGACGACCTCCGCAAGGTCATGGCGGTCAACCATGATGCACTGTTCCTGGGTATGAAGCTGTGCGCGCCGCTGCTTGAACAGTCGGTCACCCGATTCCCGGGCGGCGGAGCGATCATCAACAATCTGTCGATGGCGTCCTACATGCCGAACGGCAACAACATCGGCTATCATGTCTCGAAGGCTGCTGGCCGCATGCTGACCATGTGCGGGGCGATCGAATTCGGACCGAAGAAGATCCGCGTCAACTCGATCCACCCCGGTTTGACCATGACACCGCTGATCCGGGAAGGCCTCGACGACTATGTCTCATCCGGGCTGTGGGAAAGCGCTGAAGCCGCCGAAGCCGCCATCGCAGGAATGGCCCCGCTCAACATGTCGAGCCAGCCCGAGGATACGGCACACGCGTTCGTTTATCTTGCGTCCGAGGAAGCCCGGTTCGTGACCGGCGCATCGATCTATCACGATGGCGGGATCGGCATGCGCTACTGATGATCCGCTCCTGCTCACCTGAGCGGTAATCACTTAGGTCAGACGCGCGCAATCACACGATGCTTGCCCGGGCCAATCGGAATTTCGACGCCTCCAGCCGTTTTTCGTGCCGCTCGTGAATTGGTTCGCTGCCCGTTGAGTGTCGCAGTCGCCGCGGAAGGGGGCAGGACGATGTCGCCGGTAACGTTGGGCGGAAGCATGACGTCCAGCCTGACCCGGCCTCCATCATAGGCCCAATCGGTCCGGATCAGACCGGCGGAGGACTGATAATCAGCGCCGGAATGTCTGAGACGGCGGTCGAAGATTGGCGCGATTCGCACTCGGCGGAATCCGGGCTCGACAGCATCGATCCCGGCCACCCGGCGGAACAGGAATGATCCGATCGCGCCGAACGCATAGTGATTGTAGCTGTTCATCCCGACGTCGCCGGTGTCGCTGTTCCACCGCTCCCACATCGTGGTTGCGCCTTTTTCGACCATGTAGCCCCACGAGGGGTAGCCGCGCTGAAGCAGCAGGCTGATTGCCACATCCTGCTGACCGGATTCGGCCAGCGCATCCAGGATATGGGGGGTGCCGAGGAAGCCGGTCGACAGCTTGTTGCCTCTCCGGACGATGTCCGCTGCCAGCCTACGCCCGGCTTCCGCTTTGGCCGCAGGGGAGAGGAGGCCGAAGCGGATCGGCAGGATGTAGCTGGTCTGGCTGCCGTTGCCGATGGTGCCGTCCGGCTTCACATATTGCGCGAGGAACGCGGTCCGGCTGCGGTCGAACAGCGTGCGGTAGCGATTGGCGTCTGCGGTCCGCCCAATTGCCGTTGCCATCTCCGCCATCATCATCGCATCGGCGGCCCAGTAGGCGGTGCCGATCAGCTCCTTGGGCGTGGTCGGATCGCCTGCATTCTTGGCGTCAACGGCGAGCCAGTCGCCATAGTCGGCGCCGCGAGATTTCTGCCATAGATGGTTTGGGTTGTTGCGCAGCAGCCAGCCCAGGTAGCGCTCCATCGCGTCCCAATTCTCCGCGATGACGCCCGTATCGTCATATTGCCGCCAGCTGGTGTAGGGCAGGATCACTCCGGCATCCGCCCAGCCCGGCGAGGAGGTCGTGAAGCCCCCGAAGGGCGGGATCACGTCGGGGAAACCGCCCGAATTGCCCTGGCTGCGCCGAACGTCGCCCATGATTCGGCTGGTGTAGGCCTGGATATCCATGTTGTAGGCTGCAGCAGGCCAGAAAACCTCCGCATCACCCATCCAGCCAAGCCGCTCGTCACGCTGCGGACAGTCGGTTGGAAGCCCAAAAAAATTCGACTTCTGGCTCCAGGCCGAGTTGCGCCAGAACTTTTGCACCACCGGATCGCCGATGCGAAACGCGCCGGTTGCCGGCAGGTCGACATGGCCAACCAGACCTTCCAGAGTGCGTGGCGAAGGTGGCTGGGCGAGCCCGTGCAGCTCGACATAACGGAAGCCATGATAGGTGAAGCGCGGAGTCCAGACCTCTTCTTCGCCGCCCTTGAGGATGTACACGTCGCGGGCGAGTGCGGTCCGAAGGTTCGACTGGTCGACTTCGCCATTCGCCTTTAGCACCTCGGCGAAGCGCATCTCGATCCGCTGTCCAGCGGGGCCGCTGACCCTGAGGCGCGGCCAACCGGCAAAATTCTGACCGAAGTCGACGACGTAAATTCCCGGTCGCGGTTGAGTCACGGCAACCGGCTTCAACACCTCGGTGATCCGGATGTGGGGGCTTAGCTGCGGTTCGACCGGAACCGACGGCGCTTCGGCGGTATCGGCCGGAAACCAGCCGGCCGAGCGGAAACCGGCGGTGGCCCAGCCGCTTTGCTCCAGACGGGCATCATAGACTTCGCCGTCGTAGATTTCGGACGTCAGGATCGGCGAGGGCGCGGTCGTCCAGCCTTTGCCCGTTTCGATCCGCTCGACCGAACCGTCGTCAAATGTCAGCTCCAGCTGGGCGCGGACTCGGCAAGGAGCAGGACCGAAGGAGAACCGCGCGTCTGCGCTAAACTCGCTGCCGTACCAGCCGTCGCCGACCCACAAGCCAAGCGCATTGGCGCCGGGGCGGATCAGATCGGTCACGTCATAGGCCTGGTAGAGCACCCGCTTCGATGGATCCGTCGACTGCGGTGCCATCATCGCGTCGCCCACCCGGCGGCCGTTGATCCACGCCTCATACACGCCAAGTGCAGTCGCATAGAGCCGGGCCGATCGAACCTTCCGTGCGGCAGCGAATTCCCGCCGCAGCAGCATGGCGGGATAAGTTGGCCACGGTTCCCCCCTGGGCTTGCGCTTGGCAGCAACTGCCGGTTCCCACCCCTCGGCTGCAGCGATGTTGGTGCGCCAGTCGGGAGCGGCGACAAGGCTGGTGGTCCAGCCGGTGGCGCTGGTCAGCCTGCGCTCCAATCGCGGTCCCATTCGAATAATGGCGGCGAGTGCTGACCCCGGCACTCCGAACCCCGTCCGGCGCTTGATTTCGACGCTGAGGACGTTTGCACCGCGGCGAAGCCGCAGCGGGAAAACGCTCATCGTTGTCCAGGAGACCGGATCGTCCTGTTCTGCCTTAAGCAGCTGCCCGTTGAGCCAAACGCCCTGCAGCTCATGAGCGGAAATCAGCAATTCGGCATTTTGTGCCTTGGGCGCGTTGATGACCGTTCGGAAGTAACGGGCCTGGTTTGGGTTGGGAGCCGTGCTGCCCTCGATCCAATGCAGTCCGGCTTGCCGGTCGAGACGAGCGACCGCCGGCTCGCACGCCAGCCAATCCGCGGACCAGTCGGCCGGCGAGATCAGGCCGGTTTCCCAGAATGCGGCCCGGCTGGTGAGCGGCTGAGCGCCGCCCTTGATCCATGACTGGACCTGCCACCAGGAGCGGGTCCGCGACGGGATTGCCGGGCCTCGATAAGCAATGTCCGTCGTGGCCTGGGAGGCGATCCGGCCGCTGTCCCACACCAGGTTACGGCCGGCGGCCAGGTCTTCGGCGGAGCGAGCGACCGTGACGCGATAGGCAGTCTGGAACAGTCCTGCGGCAGGACTTGCCAGCTTCCACGAGAAGCGGGGTTGATTGCCGCCCAGGGCAAGCAGGTCAGCCGGGTTCGACAGCCCGCAGACTTGCAGATCGATGACTGCGGCCCCTGAGCCTTGAGCCGACGCAATCCCGCCGGATGCGATCACGCTGATCGCTCCAAGCCCCAATGCGCCACGACGGTCGGTTTTCATCAATCTCTCCCGGTGTTCTGATGGTTATGCGCTGACAATTGGATCAGGAACGAGTCGTGCTGAGCACCGCGTTGGGCAGCCCGTCGGACGAGCGTCGTTCCTGCTCAAGCTCCTCGAGCGATTTGCCCTCGTTGCGCGGCGCCCAGAGGACGCCGATGACTCCGGATGCGACCAGGAAGGCGGTTAGGATCCAGGCCAGCTGGGTGAAATTGGTCGACGCAAGCGCCGGGACAGCGAGGCTCCAAATGCCGAGGCCGATGCGCACGACCGCGAAGGTGACGCCCTGAGCCCGCGAACGGATCGCCGTCGGGAACAGCTCGGCACTCCATAGCTGGAAGAAGCTCTGCGCACCGAACCCGCCGGCAATGCCCATGATCACGATGTGGACGATGACGGTTTCAAGAGTGAAGCCGAAGACCGCCAGCAGCGCCATGCCGACGACGTGCAGCACCGCCGAAATCCCGAACAGCAGCCGCTGGTTCACCCGGTCGGCCAGGGTCATGAAGATGGTGAGGATGGAGACGATGCCGACCGCGAAATAGCTCGCCGGAAGCACGGTTTCCGCCCACTCGGGCAGATTGTTCTGCTCGATCAGAAAGGGCGTGAAGAAGCCGTTGTACCCGGCCCACAGGTTCCACAGCCCATACATCGCGATGAGGTAGAGCATCGACTTGACGTAGCGTGGGCTGAACAGCTCGGCCCAGTCGATCCCGCGCGCCTCACCGCTGACCTGGCTTTCCTCCCACCGGCGTGATTCCTCCATGCGCGAACGAAGGAAGGTCAGCGCCAGCGCGAGCACCGCCAGGTGAGCGAACAGCCAGCGCACCCCGTCGATCCCGAACGGCTTGAGGAAATAGGCCGCCCCCAGCACCGCCACCGGGCCGAGATACCAAAGCACCTGCGCCACGCCCGAGTGAGCGCCGCGCTTCTTGTCCGGCGCCTGCTCGGCGATGAGCGACCAGGAAGCGGGAATGTCCGCCCCGACTGCAAGGCCAACCAACAGGAAGCCGGCAATGATCATCCACGGCGCGCTGGCGAACACGAGGAACAGCATGCCGAATGCGTAGAACAGCATGTCGTACTGATAGATTTTCTTGCGGCCGAACCGGTCGCACAGCCAGCCGCCAATGAAAGCGCCGATGCCCGCGGAAATGGCGTTCGCGCTAAATGCGCCGATCAGCCCGATGAAGCTGTCGGACAGGCCGTAAATCTCTTTCCAGAGTGCGAGCGCTACGGAGCCTGCAACGATCGAGCCAGCATCGATGTAGTTCGCCAATCCAGCGAGGATGGTGTTGCGCCAATTGCCGGACTGCTCTGCGCTCATGAGTAGAGTTCCTTGACCAAGATTTCGTCGGTGATTTGATCGATGCGGGTGGTTCCGGTCAGCGCCATCGCGACCTTCATTTCGGCTTCGATTAGCTGCAGCAGGTGAGTGACCCCGGCTTCTCCGCCGCCGGCAAGGGCAAAGGCCCAGGCGCGGCCGAGGAGCACGCCCTTCGCGCCCAGCGCCACCATCCGCACCACGTCGAGACCGGAGCGAACCCCGCCGTCGGCAAGGACCGTCAGCCGGTCGCCCACCGCATCGGCAATTGGCGGCAGAGCCTTCGTGGTCGAGGGCGCGCCATCGAGCTGGCGCCCGCCATGATTGGAGACAATGATGCCGTCAGCCCCAGCCTCTGCAGCCTGCACCGCGTCTGCCGGATCGAGGATGCCTTTGATGATCAGCGGACCGTCCCACTCCGATCGGATGACCGCGATGTCATCCCAAGTGGCGGCAGGGTCGAAGTTGTCCCGCATCCAGCCAAAGAAGTCATGGAGGCCGCCCTTGCCGCCGAGCAGTGGCGCGACATTGCCGAGCGAGTGCGGCCTTCCCCGGACTCCGACATCCCACGCCCAGCCTGGCTTGACCGCGGCCTGGGCGAACCGCCGGAGCGCGGCAATCATGCCTGGCGGAGCATTGAGGCCCGAGCGGACATCGCGATAGCGTGAGCCGGGGACCGGCATGTCGACCGTGAAGAGCAGGGTATTGCAGCCCGCCTCCCGCGCCTTGGCGAGCATGTCGCGCATGAAGCTGCGATCGCGGGTGACATAAAGCTGGAACCAGAACGGCTTGGTGGCCGCGCGGCTGACCTCCTCAAGCGAACAGGCCGAGACCGTCGAGAGGGCGAAGGGGATGCCGGCCTGCTCCGCGGCGCGAACCGCCTGGGTCTCTCCTCGCCGGGCATTCAAGCCGGCGAGGCCGATCGGGCCGAGCGCGACGGGCAACGCCATCTGCTGGCCGAAGAGAGTGGTCGAAAGATCGAGCTTGGAGATGTCCCGCAGGACTCGCTGACGAAGCGCAATCCGCTGGAGGTCCTCCCGGTTCCGGTAGAGCGTGACCTCATCGTAGGAACCGCCGTCGATATATTCGAACAGGAAGCGGGGCAGCCGCCGACGCGCGACCTCGCGGTAGTCGAGGGCCGATGCCGCCTTCACGCGGCCAGTTCCATCTGTTGCGCTTCTTCGCGCCATCGGGCGCGGTACGCCGACAGATCGAGGTCGAGCGGCTCAACCTTTCTCAGGGTCGATTGCGGCTTCAGCGAGGGGTCGAGCAGCCGAAGCGCTCCATAGGACACGTCGTTGTGCGCATTGGC
>CAMLKX010000084.1 GCA_946480515.1 uncultured Sphingomonadaceae bacterium
AATATATCTTCCCCGGATATCACCTTCCCTCCATCTCGCAGATGGCGGCAGCCAGCGAGAAAGCGCGGCTGATCACGTCCGACATCGAAACCCTGCGGCTGCATTATGGCTACACGCTGCGGCATTGGCTGGAGCGGACGCGCAACGCGCGCGACGCAATCGTCGCCATGTATGACGAGCGCTTCTTCCGGATGTGGGAATTCTACCTGGCGGGCGGCGTCGTCGCCTTCGAATCCGGCACGATGTGCAACTACCAGTTGCAATATGTGCGCGACCGCCGCGCGGTGCCGATCACCCGCGACTATATGGCGGAGTCGGAGGAGCGCTATCGCGCCGCCTCTACACCTCCGCCAGCGTCATTGCGCGCCTAGCGGTCGCCGCCGTGAATGTCTGCTTTTGACCCATTGCGGCCGTATGCTCCCCTGCTCGTCATCCCCGCGAAAGCGGGGACCCAGCCGATGATCAACTTAGAGCGGCGAAAGCCGAAGTCCTGTGCAAACGGATGTCCGCTGTTGACCCATTGCGGGCGTTGGCAGTTACAGATTGGCCGAGGTCTCTGCCGTCATTGTTGCGAAATGCTGCGGATGCACCGGTTGCTTGCGACTATGCGGGGCAACCAGCCAATAGAAGATTCCATAGGCCGCACCTATGCCAGCCCCCAGCCAAATGCCAACGTTGTCGGCGAAACTATCCTTCCCGGTAGCGCCCAACGCCAAGAGTTCTGCTACCAAAATAGCTCCAGTCGCGACATAGATAACGCCGAGATTTGCACCGAGCCGAGAGAGTATCACGCGCAATATGGAGAAAATGACGAAGGATAAGCCGAGGCCAAAAATGAAGGTCGAAGTCCAAGAGTAGGCGAATGCCTTCGCGAGGACGAGAGGGGCCATTTCGGGATAGGCCATGGTCGTGCTCGTGAACGGCAGCAACGCGCAATAGACAATCGATACAATTGTCGCTGTAGAGGCGGAACTAGCGAAACTCGCTTTATTGTGGCGATGCAGCGAAACCCGGCGGTGTGTCATCAACTTCATCACAAGGCTCCTCGCATGATGAGCTACTTGCTAGGACTTAATCGGCGGTAAACGCCGATCCTTTGTTGGCTTTCCAGCCATTACGGACATTCTGCAGGCAACCCGGAGCGAAGAAGCAGTTGCAATGTAGGAATGCGTTTGCTGCGTTTCGCGAGCTGATTGCAGTCGCTCTTTCACAGTGTCGATCTTTCCCCCCGCGCACGATCCGGCATGTCTGCCGCGATTGACTGCCGCGAGGCCTCCGCGTCTTGCAAGCCCAAAGGTCACGCCTGCGTGCCGTGACTTTCGTGACCTTTCGCGTCGACGCGGCAAACGCAAACAGGCCCGGCGGGGTTGCACGTCCACCGGGCCTGCGCTGCGCCGCCGAACCCTGCGGCACGAGGAAACCTAATTAGCCAGCCTTGGGCGTGTGCTGGCGATGTGACTGCCACATCTGGCGCCGCACTTCGGGGGTCACGGTGCCATTCTTGTTGCCGTCAAGGCGGTCGAAGCGCTGGCCGAAGCGGGCGGCCATTGCCGCTTCGCTTTCCTGCCGAGTGACGAACCCGTCCTTGTTGGTGTCGAGGACGCTGAACCGGCTTTGTACCTTGGCGGCCACGTCGGCGCGGGTTTGCGGACCCTTCATTCCGTGCTTGGGGGGCTGCTGCGCTTGCGTTGCGGTCGGGGCAGGCTGGGCGATTGCGAGCGTCGCCGCAACCGGCGCATCATCAGCAGCGGGGAAAGCATGATTCGGTGGAGCATCCTTGGGGGCACTAAGCCATTGTCGTGAAACACCAAAGCCCCGGTCTTCCACTAACGGGGTTCGGCCTTTATAGGCGCCCGCGTGACAAGCCTTTCGATGAGCGATCAAACCTCCCTCCCGGCCGACTGGAGGGACCTTCTCGCGCTAACCAAGCCGCGGGTGATGAGCCTGGTCGTGTTCACCGGGCTATGCGGGCTGCTGGTGGCCCCCACGCCGATTCATCCGGTGCTGGGGTTCACTGCGGTGCTGTGCATCGCTCTCGGGGCCGGCGGAGCTGGTGCGCTCAACCAATGGTATGAGGTGGACCTGGACGCGCAGATGAAGCGCACCGCCGCCCGTCCGCTTCCGGCCCAGCGCATGGACCGGCAGTCCGCGCTGCACTTCGGGGTTGGCCTGTCCGCCTTTTCGGTCGTGCTGATGGATCTCGCGGCCAATCATCTCGCGGCCGCCATCCTCGCTGTGTCGATCCTGTTCTACGTCCTCGTCTACACCGTCTGGCTGAAGCGGCGCACGCCGCAGAACATCGTCATTGGCGGGGCTGCGGGCGCATTTCCGCCGCTGATCGGCTGGGCGGCGGCAACTGGCGACGTCAGCCTTCTGCCCGTCCTTCTGTTCCTGCTGGTGTTCCTATGGACTCCGCCGCATTTCTGGGCGCTGTCGCTGTTCGTCCGCTCCGACTATGCCGCTGCGGGCGTGCCAATGATGCCAGTGGTTGCGGGGCTCGCCAGCACCCGCAGGCAGATCGCGATCTACACCGCGCCGATGGCCGCGGTCGCGGTCGCTCCCTGGCCGCTGGGTCTCGCCGGGACGATCTATGGGCTGGCGGCTGTCGTGCTCAGCTTTATCTTTCTGGCGCTTGCGCTGGCCGTTGCCGGCAACCGCTCGACTGACCCGGCCGAGATGAAGCCGGAGCGGCGATTGTTCGCCTATTCCGTCGCCTACCTCTTCCTGATGTTCGGCGCGCTGGTTGCCGACCACTGGGTTGGCCTGTGATGCGGCCGGAAGACGAACTGGTCCGCGCTAGGCAGCGCTCTCGGGCCAAGGTCACCGCAGTTTTGCTTGGTGCGTTCGTGATCCTGATGTTCGCGATCACCATCGCCAAGATGACGGTCAATCAATGACGAGCCTGGCGAGCCGGAATGCCCGCACCAGTCTTGTGGCGTTGGCGGTGGTGGTTGCGATGACCGCTCTCGCCTTCGCTTCGGTGCCGCTGTACCGGATCTTCTGCCAGGTGACCGGAATCAACGGCACCACCCAACGCGCTGACGCCGCGCCGGGGGCGATTGCCGGGCCGAAGATCGGCGTCCGGTTCGACGCCAATATCTCGCCCGCACTACCGTGGCGGTTCGAACCGGAGCAGAACAGCGTTCGAGTCCGCCCCGGCGAGCGCAACACCATCTTCTACGTCGCGCAGAATTACACCGCTCGCCGCACGGTGGGGGAGGCGACTTTCAACGTCACTCCGGTTCAAGCCGGCAAATATTTCTCGAAGATCGAATGCTTCTGCTTCACTGAGCAGGTGCTCAAGGGTGGGGAGAAGGTGCGGATGCCGGTGGTCTTCTTCGTCGATCCCAAGCTGCTCGAGGACCCGGACACGCGTGACATCGACGAGATCACGCTCAGCTACACATTTTATCCGTTGGAATCTGCCGCGGACGCAAGCTAGAGCGCCAACCAAGGACCACAGGGGCACGATTCATGGCCGGCACGAAGACTCACGATTATCATATTCTTCCACCTGATCCGTGGCCGATCATCGGCGCCTTCTCAGCGCTGGCGCTGACAGGCGGGGGCGTGATGTGGATGCATGATAATCCCTATGGGAAGTTCGTGACGGTCGGCGGCCTGATCGCCGTGCTGGTGACGATGTTCAGCTGGTGGTCGAACACCGTCAAGGAATCGCACGAAGGTCATCACACGCCGGTGGTGCAGCTCCACCTGCGCTACGGAATGATCCTGTTCATCGCCTCCGAGGTGATGTTCTTCCTCGCCTGGTTCTGGGCCTTCTTTGACGCTGCGCTCTTCCCCTCCGCGGTGGAAGCGGTCGGCAATCAGTGGCCTCCCAAGGGGATCGAGGTGCTCGATCCGTGGGGCTTCCCGCTGCTGAACACGATGATCCTGCTGTGCTCGGGAACCACCGTGACCTGGGCCCACCACTCGCTGATCCATGGCGACCGCGAAGGCCTCAAGAAGGGGCTGCTGGTGACGATCCTGCTCGGCGCGCTCTTCTCGGCTATCCAGGCTTATGAGTACATTCACGCGCCGTTCGATTTCAAAGGCAACATCTACGGCGCGACCTTCTTCATGGCGACCGGCTTCCATGGTTTCCACGTGATCGTCGGGACCATTTTCCTGACCGTGTGCCTGATCCGCGCGAACAAGGGTGACTTCACTCCCAAGCAGCACTTCGGGTTCGAGGCCGCGGCCTGGTACTGGCACTTCGTCGACGTGGTGTGGCTGTTCCTGTTCGTGTCCATCTATGTCTGGGGTGGCTGGGGCGCGCCGATCCACGGCGCCTAATCGCGCGGTGGCGGTCGATCTGCTGTCGCCGCTGGGTTCGGCAGCGCGGGGCGCCTGCCCCCGCTGCGGTTCCGAAAGCCTGTTCAATGGGGTCGTCCGCTTTGCCGGACAGTGCCGGGGGTGCGGCCTCGATTTCACTGTGTTCAATGTCGGGGACGGACCGGCAGCGTTCCTGATCCTGCTGGTCGGAGCGATCCTTACTGTGGCGGCGATCACGGTTGATCTTTCCGTGTCGCCGCCGCTGTGGGTGCATCTGGTCTGGGCTCCGCTTGGACTTGCCCTGACCCTCGGCGGACTTCGGCTCGCGAAGGCACTGCTGCTGGCTCAGGAATATCGCATGCGCGCTCGGGAAGGGCGTATCGTCGAATGAAGCGTCTGCCGCTCGTGCCGACGATCGTGGTCGCTGCTGCGGTCGCGGTGCTGATTGGCCTGGGAGCCTGGCAAGCGCGCAAGGCCCCTCTCAAGGATGCGCTGATCGCCCGCTACGAGCAGGCCCGCACTCTGCCGCCGATCGCCTGGCCGGCCGGTCCGATCGCAGGCGAGCCGCCGCTGTTCCGCCGTGCCAGTGGGCTTTGCCTGCAACCCGTCGCCAGACGAGCGGTGGCCGGCCGCAACTCAGCCGGAGAGTCCGGCTATTCGCACATCGTCGACTGCCGCACGGGCGTCGAAGGCCCTGGCATGAGCGTCGACATCGGCTGGTCGCTTGACCCGGCGGCCGGCAAGGGATGGACCGGGGGGGAGGTGCGCGGCCTGATCGTGCCGGACAAGGAACGGCGGATGCGGCTGGTTTCCGCTGTCGGCTTTGCCGGGCTGCAGCCAAGCGTGCCGCCATCACCCGCGGAGATCCCGAACAACCATCGCCAGTATGCCGCCACCTGGTTTGCCTTGGCCGCAGCCGCGGTGGTGATCTACGTGCTCGCACTGCGCCGGAGGGGGACAGGGCGATGAAGGGCGTAATCGTGCATCGCCTGTCGAATGGCTTCACCGTCGCCGTGGACTCGATGGCCCACGCCCAATCAGTCGCAATCGGTCTTTATGCTTCGGTAGGCTCGCGGCTGGAGCCGGAGGGGCTCGGTGGCTTGGCACATATTGTCGAGCATCTCGTGTTCAAGGGCGCGGGAAGGCGTAATGCGCGGCAGATTGCCGAGGCGATCGAGGATGTCGGCGGCAGTCTCAATGCCTGGACCTCTCGCGACCAGACGGTGTTCAGCGCGCGCGTCCTGCCCGATCACGCGGCGCTGGCGATCGAGCTTGTTGCCGATCTTCTGCGCTCGCCACGGCTGGACCGTGGCGAGCTGGAGCTCGAAAAGGGCGTGATCTTGTCCGAACTCGGCGAATGCCGGGACTCGCCGGACGATCATGTCCACGATCTGCTTTATGAGGCGGCGTTCGACAGCCAACCCTATGGGCGCCCTGTCATCGGCACCGAGGCGAGCATCGCTGCCGTGTCGCGGCAGGATTGTGTCAATTGGATCGCGAGCCAGTTTCTGCCTGAGCGCTTGACCCTTGTCGCTTCCGGCAAGGTCGATCCTAGCCTGATGATCGCTCTCGCCGAGCGCTTGTTCGGGGACATGCCGGCATCCAACTCGTCAATGCCAGTCGCGCCACGTTTCTCGGGCGGCCATCGCCACGATGGGCGGCGGTTTGAGCAGGCGCATTGGGCGTTCGCGATGCCTGGGCTGGCTGCTGCCGATCCGAGGGTTCCGGCACTTTCAATCTTCACTCAAGCGGTTGGGGGCGGCATGTCGTCGCGGCTGTTCCAGCAGCTCCGCGAGGATCGCGGCCTCGCCTATAGCATCGACGCCTGGCACGGCAGCGCGTTGGATGTTGGCTTGTTTACGGTCAGTTGCGCAGCCGACCGCTCGAAGGCCGCTGAGACGGTGGGCTTGGCGCGGGCCATCATCGAGCAGGCCTGCGTCGATCTGACCGAGGCAGAGGTCCGGCGTGCCCGTGCGCAGCTGGAAGCAGGGATGCTGATGGGCCTGGAGACGCCCTCTGGTCGCGCTGACCATATCGCCCGCTCGCTCGACGTGTTTGGGCGGGTGCTCGACGTTGACGAGATCACCGCCAAGCTTCGCGCCGTGGCTCCCGCCGAAGCGCGCGCGGCTGGAGCAGCCCTCCATGACGGTCCGCATGCCATCGCGGCGGTCGGCGGTCCGCTCGCAGTTGCTGCGTGAGCCCTCTTGAAACCATAATTGCGGAGCCCTGGGACGACTATGGGCTGATCGACTGCGGCGCCGGGCGCAAGTTCGAGCGCTACGGTCCTGTGCGGGTGATCCGGCCGGAACCGCAGGCGATGTGGCAGCCTGCACTCGACAACTGGGACGCGGACGCTACCTTCGTTCCGGGCTCAGACGAGGAGGGGGGCGGGCGCTGGGTTCAGCACCGCAGTGTTCCGGCAGGCTGGCCGCTGCAGCGCGACGGCGTTCGCTTCACCGCATCATTGACTCCGTTCCGCCACCTTGCGTTCTTCCCGGACATGGCGCCGCAATGGGATTGGATGCGGGCGCGGGCGGACGGAGCCGAGGTGCTCAACCTGTTCGGCTACACCGGCGTCGGGTCGCTGCTGCTGAGCGAAGCCGGCGCGCGCCTGGTTCATGTCGATGCATCCAAAAAGTCGGTTGAGGCAGGCCGCGCCAACGCGGCGCTGTCGGAACTGGCCGAGCGGCCAATCCGCTGGATTGTCGATGACGCGACGAAATTCACCGCCCGCGAGGTCCGCCGGGCCCGGCGCTACGATGGGATCCTGCTCGATCCCCCCAAGTTCGGGCGCGGTCCGGAGGGGGAAATGTGGCGGCTTGAAGAGCATCTCGCGCCGCTGCTCGCCAACTGTCGCAAGTTGCTGGACGGGGACAGCCGCTTTCTCGTGCTGACCGTCTATGCAGTGCGCTTGTCCGCCATCGCGATCGGCGAACTGGTCCGGCAGCTGTTCACCGATCTGGGCGGTACGGTCACCTGCGGCGAAATGGCGGTGCGCGAGGAAAGTCGCGGTCTGCTCTTGCCGACCGCGATTTTTGCGCGGTGGGAACGGGCTTAATCGCGGCTTGCCCGGAGTGCCGCACCGCCGACGAACGGCGTTCCGGCAACTAGGAGAAGGCTGACCGCGGCCTCCAGTTTGAGAGCGCCGGCTCCGCCGCCGCCGCTGGCCGCCGCGCCGAAAATCAGCAGCGGGATGGCGAGCGGCATGAGCAGGAGCCCGGACAGTGCCCCGGCTGTCCGGAAGCCGGCGGTTAGGCTCGCCGTGCCCACCGCCAGTGCAGCTAGACCGGGAGTGCCGACAGCGAGCGGGATCAAGGCTTCCAATCCGCCGCCAAGCAGGATCGATGCGGGCACTGCGGCAATCAGGAGCAGGGGGCCAAAGGTGAGCCAATGGCCGGCGACTTTGGCCGCGATCACCAGCTCCTCGGCAATTCCGCGCACCGCCAGCTGATCGAGGACGCCATCTGCCCGATCGGGCTCGATCAAGCGCTCGACCGGCAGGAGCGAAGCGGTCAGCGCCGCGACCCACAGCGCACCGCCGCCGATGCGCTGAAGCAGCTGCAGGTCCGGACCGACCGCGAACGGAATCAACGTTGCGACCAGCAGGAAGAAGATCACCGGCAGCCATCCGGCCCCGCCGAGGCCCCGGCGAGCCTCCCGCCACAGGATCGCCCTGATCACCGG
>CAMLKX010000085.1 GCA_946480515.1 uncultured Sphingomonadaceae bacterium
CCTCTAGTCCAAACGCCCGGCAGGCCTATGGCCGCCGGTTCACCAGCTTGAAGATGCTCCAGAAGCCGCCGATGGTGCCGAGCACCATCATCACGACCAGGAGCAGGTGTCCGGTCCCCAGCCACTTGTCGAGCAGCCAGCCGATCAGCGCACCGCCGGCAAGACCACCGATCAGGGTCGAAAGCACCCGCTGGCCGAGCTGCTCATTGGCGTCGGCCTGAGGCGCCTTTCCAGTCCTGACCGCCTCCTCATGCCGCACCCGCTCAAGCCGCTGTTCAAGCCGGTCGAGCCGTGCATCCTGTGGAGACTTCGGATCCTGCCCGGTCTCGTCCACCATCATGCCTCTCCTTCATATGTGCAGCCGCATTCGCAAAAACGCAGCAACGAAGGCAAGGAACATGGCAGCGGTCGAGCCCGCCAAGGCGTCGCCCCTTTATGAACCGGACGGCGGATAGTCAACCGGCCAACGCCGCTGCGGAACGGATCATCCCGCGATTCTGGCGGCAACTGCAGGTTCGCCTCGCGTGGGAATTGCGATAAGTCTCGATCGTGACAGAGCTGCTGCCAATTGCGATCATGCTGCTGACGGCGGCGAAGGCTCCGCTAACCGTCACGATCGCCAAAAAGACAGCCGCTTACTCGTACGAATTTGAGTGGCCGGCGGACGCAGCGGCCATCCCTGAACTGGACGCCCTGCTTCGATCGAAGGCCGAGGAAGCTCGAACCCGCTTCGTGGCGAATGCCGAGACGTCTTACCGAAAGGCAAGGACAGGGAAGGACGGCTGGTTTCCGGAGGTCGGGTATCAGCTCAACTGGGGATATCATTCGACTGGAGAGAGTGAAGCGCTGCTCTCGCTCGCCGGCGACTGGTACAGCTATGAGGGCGGTGCTCACGGAATCTCTGGAGCACACGCAATGCTTTGGGACCGGCGCCGAAAATCATTGATCGAGACAGCCATGCTGTTCGACCGTCACGCCGAATTCGCCCTGATGCGTCCCGCGATGTGCGCGGCGCTCGACAAGGAGCGACGCAGCCGGAGAGGCAGCGAGTCATTGAACAGTGACTTCGACTCGCTGGATGATGCGTTCAACGGCTGCCCGAAATTTGGGGAACTGACGATTTGGGTGAGTGACAGCGACCATAACGGCAGGTTCGACACCTTCATCTTCGCAGCTGATCCCTACGTCGCCGGCCCCTATGCCGAAGGCGCGTACGAGATGAAGGTCGAAGTCACTGACCGGATGATCGCCGCGCTCAGGCCAGAATATCAGCCATCGTTCGAGGTTCAGCCGCCACGGCAATAATCTGGCGAGATGCTCTCGCCGCCTGAGCGCCGCCGCCACACGCCATCCGGGAGCATATAAGCGCCGCCTGCCGGAACTCGCGCCAGCAGTTGGCAACCCGCCGTGACCCCAACATCCTGCGCGGTCACTCCACGCCGCCGCGCAAGGTCGATGTACAGCGCCCGTCGCCGGATGTTGATCGCCTCCACCTGCGTGCGCACTCCAGCCACGGGCCGTCCAGCGAAGCCGACATAACCGTCGAAACGCTCACCGACGATTCCGGCCGCTCGTGCGCTCGCAACCGCTGGGGATTCCTGAGCCCGCGCAGCCCAGCTCCACGCTGCGAGAGTGGTGATGGCGATCGCCCCGGCAATCGCGAAAGCTCGTGATCGCCGCATCAACGCGAGCCCGGCGCTGGCGTTGTCGGGAAAGCTCCCGGATTTTCGCGGATTAGTTCCTCGACGTCCCGCTGCAGCCGCACCAGCACTTCCTGCCGGATTGTCACATTGAGGTTGATCTCGATCGGCTTGTCCGGAGGGCTGACCGAAATACAGCCGTTGAGCAACGGCGCGGCCACGAGGACGGCTGCCGCCCGCAGTTGGTTGGTTCGGGTCATCGCTGGGTCTCGCTTGCTGGTGGAGTTGAAGTCACGTCGATCTCTTGCCCGGGAGGCGTTTGCGTTTGTGTCTGGTCCTCATCGCGCCGGCGAACTTCGGTGGCGATTCCCGGCCGATCGATCGGCCCTGGAAGCACGTCGGTGATCATTGTTCGCGGGTCGTTGAAGGACTTGGCGGTTGCAATCAGCGCCCGGAACGGACCCTTGATCGCAACATTGAACTTGAACGGGATCCGGTTGATCGACCGGAGCAGCCGCGCCTCACGCGTGTTGCCGAGGGCGACCTGATCGATCGTCAGCCGAGTCACGAACTCTCCAGCCAGATCGCCGTCGAGCCGCACCGTCATCTTGCGATAGCGCAGGTCACGGAGAGCGTTGAAGGCCATCTCCCCCATCATCCCGAGCTGAGCGCGGCTCACCACGCCATTATAGGCCAGCGTTCCACCGCCTTCGCGGGCATCAAGCCGACCGCCGACAATACGCCCGCCGCTCTCATCGAAGATCATTGGCAAGACGCCGTCGTAGATGCCGGTCGCCGAGACCTCCTTGAACCCAAAGCTTTCAATCAGCAGCCGCGAATCGAGGCCGATCAGCTGGAAGGTGAGGCGCTTGGCCGATGGGCGCCCGGCGTTGATGACAGTCTCCTGAAGCACCAGCTGGCCGCCCATGAACGGCCAGCGGCCATTCTCGATCTTGATCAGCTGATCCGGCAGGAGCTGAAACGTAAGCACGCCGTTCTCGACGAGGATGCCGGGATTGACGCTCTCAAGCTGCAAGGTCTGACCCGGCGGCGTCTCGAAGCCGAGCAGATCCGAGAAGTGGATCGTGCCCTTGATACCGGTGACCGGACCGAACGCCGCCGCAAGATCAAGGTCGTCGGTGGAGAATTCCCCCGTGCTGGTCACCTTGTCGCCAGTCCAGGCGATCCGCCCCTGCCCCCGGACGCTTCCATTCACCAACGCCACGACGCCTTCGGTCAGGCGGGTGAGTTCCTCAGGCTGCAGAGCCTCGCCGAACTGGATTTCGGTAACGTCGAGGACCGCGTCGCCCACGCCGCTCGACAAGCGGTGCTGAATGGTGACGTCGGTCACCTTCGCGCCGCTCGTCGGGTGACGCAGAGTGCCCTCAGCTCGGATGCGGTCGTTGCCGAGCGTGAAGCGGACATTGTCGCTGCGCAGCGGGTAGAACAGAGGCGGGTCGGCACGGCCGGAAAGGTTGAGGCCACCATCGATGGTGAGCCCACCGTCAGCCATCCGCCATTTGCCGTCGGCTTCGCTGATCAGGAGGGGGACCCGACCAATGGTCGCACGACCGCCGCTGAACGTGCCGCCGCCCTGATACTGCCCCTCCAGCCGTGTTGCGTCGATCACGACCGGCGACTCTGTGCGCCCCATTCGCGCGCTTAGGTCGGCGGCGGCGAAGCGCTCCTTCAGCAGCCGGACCGAAGAGGCGGAGACCAGGAGTGGCGATTGACCGAGCCGTCCAGCCAGACGCGGCCTGACCAGCCGAGCCCCCACCAGCAACTCTCCCCCCGTGCGTTGCTCAGCCATCGCCCGGCCGATCGGGCAAACCGGAAGCCGGGTCGGGCCGAGCTGCATCGATCCCATCGCGAATCGCGCGAACTGGGCTGTCATGCATCGCCGGCCGAACTGAAACCCTCCTGGCCCACCGAAGCTTGCATCAATCGGCAGGCGCAAACCGGCGACACGCCCACCCGGAATCGGCCCATCGAGCAGTGCCACGGTCTGCACCTCGGTGCTTCCCTGCGGTGTTGCGCGGAACTGGACCGGGGCAAGCGCAAGGCGGCTGTCGTTGACCCGGTACGGGGCAAACCTGGCAGACCCGCTTATCGGGCCGCCGCCGCGCGGCTGGCGCAAGACCATCACGCCCTGCGGCAACCCGCCGCCGGCGATCGCCAGTCGGCCATCGATCCTCAGGCGGAAGGCTGGCCAATAATAGGTCACGCCATCGCCGCCGCTGATCTGGAGGCGGGCGCCGGATGCGCTGCGGACGTTCGCTCGCTCGATCCGCAAAGCTCCCCCGCCGGGCGCATTGACGAATCGCAATGAGCCTTGGGCGTCGAACTGGCTGCCCGCCCGCCGGATGGTCTGTCCTGCGGCCCGTGCTATCGGGCCCAGCGGAGTGGCCGCGGCCGCATTCACCGGGCCTTCAATCCCGGACATCATGCTCGGTCCCAGAGCAACGCTTCTCGCGTCATAATCCGCCACCAGCGCAAGCTGACCTTTGCGCGAGCCGAGGAAGTACTTTCCGTCGATTCGGGTTCGATCGGCAAAAATGTCACCGACCCGCGCACGTTGTGCCGAAAGATCAATCGCGCCAAGCGTCTCCGCGGGAGTGCCCCGGAAGCTGATCGTGCCCCCGACATTGGCGATGCCGTTGGCACCGGCGGCCGCGGTTGCGATCGCGAGCCGCCCCCGCCCGTCGAAGCTCCCAAATGCCTCGCTGAAGCTGCTGTCGATATCGAACCGAAGGCCGGTCATCAGCATCTGGCTCTTGGGGCAAGAGAACCGATCGGCCGAAAGCGGTCCAATGGCGTGGGGACGTCGATTGACGATCTCGACCCCTAGAGACGCTTGCATCTGGAGCAGTTCGCACTGGCCGGGCACTAGACGCGGGCTCGCGACTGCCATCTTCCCCTTGAAGCCGTTGACGAGATTGCCGGTGCCCTCAACCGATACTCCGATCGGCCCCGCGGCGCTGGCGAGAGCAACCGAGCTGTCCCCGATATCCACCGTGACGTTGGGCAGGGTAAACGGCTGGCCCGACGGAGGCGGCAACAGCTTGTCCAACTCACCCCAGGTCACCCGGCTCCCGACCAGCCGGCCCTTCAGCCGCACCCCGCGGGCGACGATCCGATACACTCGAAACGTCCCGGTCAGACCGAGCTTGACCTGAACCTGGACAAACTTCGCGACAAGATCCGGGTCATTGGGATCGCCCAGCACGAGGTTGCTGAGCTCCTGCGTGCGCAGCCCGACACGGTCGAGGTGATAGGATGCCTCTACATCGCGGCGCTGAAGCTCCTGCTCGAGGAAGTCCTCGGCCAGCGGCCGGCGCTGGGTCCAGAGCGCAATCGCTGCGATGACGAGCAGCAGCAGCAGCGCAAGGCCCGCGAACATCGCGGCCCGGCGCACCCGATGCCGCCGTACACCATGCCCTTCCCCCGAAATCAAACGCTCACCTTCATCCGCCATCGGGCAATCAACCCTCCGCCTGCTGGCTCGTTCCGAGAGCGGCACGACGCGAGCGATTGCGCGAGGCCTGAGAGGGACCTAGCGTTGACCCCATGGGAAATGAAGTGTTCGATGGAACCGGTCACAGAGCGCGGTTGCGCGGACGGCTACTGGACAGCGGCGGAGAAGGCCTGCTCGACCATGAACTCGTCGAATATCTGCTCGCATTGGCAATCCCCCGCAGGGACACAAAGCCGACCGCCAAACGGTTGATTGCCGAGTTCGGCGGGATTGGGCCGCTCCTTGCTTCGGATGCAGATGCCTTGCGCAGAGCAGGGCTTAGCGACGGGGCGGCAGCGGCGATCAAGATCGCCCATGTCAGCGCTCTGCGCCTCCTCGAGACGCGGGTCGAAGCGCGCCCAGTACTGTCCAGCTGGGCTGCGCTCGGTGATTATTTGCAGGCGGCGATGGCGCATAGCCTGATCGAGGAAGTGCGTGTGCTGTTCCTCAACACGAAGAATGTGTTGATCGCGAATGAAGCGATGTGGCGAGGGTCCGTGGACGAAGCCTCGGTCCATGTCCGCGAGGTGATCAGCCGGGCCATTGCCCTTGGCGCCACTGCCCTGATCATCGTTCACAACCACCCGAGCGGCGACCCTTCACCCAGCCAGGCGGACATTCGCCTGACCCGCGACCTGGTGGAGGCTGGGCGTCACATGAAGATCATGGTGCATGACCACGTGATCGTCGGAGCGTCGGGACGCACCAGCATGAAGGCGCAGGGCCTCCTTTAGCGGAAGATCACCGAACAAAAGGAATGCCCCGGCGCAAGAGGTCACGCCGGGGCACCGCAGGATGGCTCTGGGCCGAAGCCCGGAGTTACGCTGCCTGAAGCAGCCTTGGATTACGCCGCGTCTTGCGCATGGCATGGCCGACGGCGCCGAAGCCGATCAGCATCATCGCCCAGGTCGCCGGCTCCGGGATCGGCACCGAGGTGGCGCGATTGAACGCCAGCCAGCTTTCAGGACCCGCACTCGCATCGGAGAGCGTCGATTCGAGCGCAATCCGGAAGTCGCCGTAGCCCTGCTGACCAAAGATCGCGGTGTTCAAATAGGTCTGCTGCGCTTCATCGACGATGAACGTGAAACCGGCCACGCCGTTGCCAGGGTTGCTGCTGCCGAACACATGTGAACCGTCGATGCCGGTGATGAAGGTGTCGCCGTTGTAGAACTTCAGCGTCACATCAGTGACCGTGATCGCATTCCCGCTTGGTTCAACAGCATTGAACAATAGGCCAATGTCCCCCGCGTCATTCCAACCCAGCTCACTGATGGTCGGAACGCCGAACTTCTGATTGTCGCTGAGCGGGTTGACCTCGTCGCCACCGGTGTTGGTGTAGCCGTTGCCCTCATGGAGCGAAGCATCACTGACGCACGCGCCGCCGCCGCCGCTGACGGCTCCGCCGCTTGGGGCTACACAGGCAGACTCTACGTTATCGCCATTACCGGTCTCCTGGACCGTCAAGAGTCGCGGCGCACTGCCGAAACCCTGCGCCGAAAACTTCAGGCTTTCATCATAAACCAGGCTCGCCTGAGCCGTGCCGCTCATCGCCGCAAGTGCGACCGGAGCGAGTGTCGCAAGTAGTGCTTTGCGCATGTCCCCAAATCCTTCCTTTTCGGCCGCACTTGCGACTCGGAATGGGGCAGTACTTAACGGATATTTAATTCCGTAAACAGGTTTTTAAGACCGTTGACTCGCATTCATTCTGTCTCGAAATGAAACAAACCACGACGCCGACATATTTCATTTCCGTTACTTAGAGCCACATCTGCCGCGATCGATGAGCCGGAATCCAGCGGCAATTGCCGCCTCCCGTCCGCTTTGCTAGCGGCCTCCCATCTCTCTCCCTTACCGCAAGGCTTCTCAGCGATGGTGCCCCGCTATTCTCGTCCCGAAATGTCCGCGATCTGGTCCTCCGAAACGCGGTTTCAAATCTGGTTCGACATCGAAGTCTTCGCAGCGGAGGCAATGGGCGAGATCGGGATGATCCCGAAGGAGGATGCCGACACGATCGTTGCCGCCCACGCCGCGGGGGTCCTCGGCGAAATTGACGTTCCCGCGATCGACGCGATCGAAGCCGTCACCAAGCATGACGTGATCGCCTTCCTGACCTGGGCCGGCGAGAAGCTGGGGCCGGAACGGCGCTGGCTTCACCAGGGCATGACCAGCTCCGACGTGCTGGATACGGCCCTCGCGGTTCAGCTCACGCGCGCCGCGAACCTGTTGATCGAGGATCTCGACCGGCTGCTTGCGGTGCTGAAGCGGCGCGCTTTCGAGCATAAGCTGACTCCGTCCATCGGCCGAAGCCACGGGATCCATGCCGAGCCTGTCACGTTCGGCCTCAAGCTGGCGCAGGCCTATGCCGAGTTCGATCGCAACCGGCTGCGGCTGATCGAGGCTCGCGATGACATTTCGACCTGCGCGATCTCCGGTGCGGTCGGAACCTTCGCCAACATCGATCCGCGCATCGAGGCGCATGTCGCGCACAAGCTTGGGCTACAGCCGGAGCCGGTCTCGACCCAGGTGATCCCGCGCGATCGCCATGCCTTCTTCTTTGCCACGCTGGCGGTTGTCGCCTCCTCGATCGAACGGCTTGCGACAGAGATTCGCCATCTTCAGCGCACCGAGGTGCTGGAGGCGGAGGAATATTTCTCGCCGGGTCAGAAAGGCTCCTCGGCGATGCCGCACAAGCGCAACCCCGTCCTGACCGAGAACCTCACTGGTCTCGCGCGCATGGTTCGCAGCGCGGCA
>CAMLKX010000086.1 GCA_946480515.1 uncultured Sphingomonadaceae bacterium
CCGTGATCCCGGCGCGGTCGAGGGCGATGACGTCCATATAGCCCTCGACGACGATCAGCCGTTTCGCCTGGCGGCTCGCAGGGCCGGCATGGTCGATGTTGTAGAGCGTGCGTCCCTTGTCGAAGAGCGGAGTGTCCGGAGAGTTGAGATATTTCGGTTCGCCCTGGCCGAGGATGCGTCCCCCAAAGGCGATGACCCGGCCACGTGCATCGCGGATCGGGATCATCAGGCGACCGCGGAACCGATCATAGGTTGCGCCATCGTCGGCCCTGATCAGCATGCCCGTTTCGACGAGCTTATCTTCACCGAGAGATGAGGACAGCGCCGTCTTGAGCTTCGTCCGGCCTTCGGGGGCCAGGCCAATTCCGAAACGCGCTACGGTGTTCGCGTCGATGCCGCGTCGCTTGAGATATTCGCGCGCCTCGGCGCCGCCGGTCCCCGCCAGCTGCTCGGCGAACCACCGCTGGCACGACGCCATGACGTCAGTGAGGTTCGCTGTGCGCTCGGCTCGGTCCCGCGCGATCGGATCGGGAGCGGGGACTTCGAGGCCTGCCTTGCCGGCGAGCTCCTTGACCGCGTCCATGAAAGGGAGGCCGCGCGCATCGGTCAGGAAGCGGATCGCGTCCCCGTGGGCGCCACAGCCGAAGCAGTGGTAGAAGCCCTTGTCGTCATTGATGGTGAAACTCGGCGTCTTTTCCTGGTGGAAGGGGCAGCAGGCCTTCCACTCCCGTCCGGCGCGGACCAGCTTCACCGAGGGCGCGATGATGGACGACAGCAGGGTCCGGGCGCGAAGTTCGTCAAGGAATTGCGGTGATAGGCTCACCCAGCCAACAGCCCCTTGACCAGGGCGCTGGCGCGTGCAGGCTCAATGCTGGTGGCGTGGCGTTCCTTCACCAGCGCCATCACCCGGCCCATGTCCTTCATCGAGCTAGCGCCGATTTCGGCGATGATCGTCTGAATGGCCGCACGCGCTTCGTCCTCGTTCATCTGCTGGGGCAGAAAGCGCTCGATCACCGCGATTTCTGCCTCCTCCGCATTGGCGAGCTCGTCGCGCCCGCCCTTGCGGTACAGCTCGACCGATTCCCGGCGCTGCTTGATCATCTTCTGAAGCACTTCCGTGACCAGCAGGTCATCGTCGGTAGGCGCGGTGCCGGTGCGCAGTTCGATGTCGCGATTCTTGATCGCCGACTGGATCAGCCGAATGGTGCCGGTTGCGGCCTTGTCGCCGCCTTTCATTGCCGCGACCAGTGCCTGTTTGATGTCGTCGCGAATCATGACCTGCTTGCTCGCCGTTAGGGAAACGGCGGTGGTAGCCGCGTCGCCCGTGATTTTACAGCGTTGACCTTGCCGCTGCTTGTCCCTAGCGGAAATGCCTTAGCGACATCGCTGCAACCCGTTTTCTCGGAAAGGCTCCGCCCGCCCATGGCCGACGCACGACCCACGCCTGCGCCCCAACCGTCCGGGGCGACGGGAGTCGTGGTGTTCGCCGACGGCAGAGTCGCGTGGGGGCAAGGGTTTGGCGCTGAAGGCCAGGCGGTCGGGGAGCTGTGCTTCAACACGGCGATGACCGGCTACCAGGAGGTGATGACCGACCCGTCCTATGCGCGGCAGGTGGTCGCCTTTACCTTCCCGCACATCGGCAATGTCGGCGCCAATGCGGAGGACGTCGAGGCCGCCGATCCGCATGCGCTGGGTTGCCTGGTACGCGAGGCCGTCACCTCGCCGTCGAACTTCCGTTCAGAGGTGGATTTTCCCGAGTGGATGAAGCGCAATGGCCGCATCGGCATCGCCGGACTCGATACGCGGGCGCTGACCCGGCTGGTCCGCAGGGAAGGGCCGCCGACAATCGCTATCGCGCATAATCGCGACGGCAAGTTCGACCTGGATGCACTCCGCGCAATCGCCGCCGAATGGCCGGGCCTGGAAGGCATGGACCTCGCCAAGGCCGTCAGCCGTGAGCAGCTCGAGACCTGGAGCGGCGGCAAGTGGGAACTGGGCGAGGGCTACCGCATCGGCGGCGATGAGCCCGGCCGGCCGCACGTCGTCGCGATCGACTATGGGTCCAAGCGCAACATCTTCCGCAACCTGGTTGAGGCCGGCGCGCGCGTCACGATCTTGCCGGCCACCGCCAGTTTCGACGAGGTGATGAGCCATCAACCTGATGGCTTCTTCCTCTCGAATGGGCCGGGCGATCCGGCCGCGACCGGGAGATATGCGATTCCGGTGATCCGCCAGATGCTCGACACGGGCAAGCCGCTCTTTGGCATCTGCCTCGGCCACCAGCTGTTGGCGCTCGCGATCGGCGGCCGGACTAGCAAGATGTTCCAGGGGCACCGCGGCGCCAATCACCCGGTCAAGCGGCTTGCCGACGGCGCGGTCGAAATCACCAGCATGAACCACGGCTTCGCGGTCGAACGCGAAGGCCTGCCCGGCAACGTCCGCGAGACCCATATCTCCCTGTTTGACAACAGCAATTGCGGGATTGAACTGATCGATCGTCCCGCATTCAGCGTGCAGTACCACCCGGAAGCCTCACCGGGTCCTCAGGACAGCTTCTACCTGTTCCAGAGGTTCGTGAAGCAGCTCACGAAGGAGAGTTAGCATGCACGCCGGTTTGATTTGCGCGATCGCGTTGATGCTCGGCTCGACCGCAAGCTTTGCACAGGAAATTGTCGAGGTTCCGGCAAGCAAGGCGAACGTCGCGCGCCCGGATGATCTGTTCAGCCTGCCGCCGGGTCAGTGGCACTTCGCCAAGTCGCTCTCTTCAGCGCGCGAGATTTGCGCGGTCGATGAATGCGAAGCGGGGTTCACCAGCGGCGACCTTGTCGTCAGCGTCGAGCACGCCAAGGACTTCGTGCGCATTATCGCCGGGCTGAGGGGCTGTGAGCGGACGGCGTACAGCGAGGTTGAGGTCGGCGCGAAACCCGGCAAGCCAACCTTTGGCCGCGTCGCGAAGCAGCTCGAACGTGTGATCAAGGGGGTCGGCAAGACGTGCAGCATGAGCGTGCCCACGGTGCCGAAGCTTGAAGTCGCTCAATTGTTTCCAAAGGCGGCATCGTGAGGGTTGTCGTTGTTCCAATCGTGATTGCGGCTCTTGTTTTGGCTGCTAGCGAATTGGCTAGCCGCGTCGGCCACAAGAATATGCAACGTTGGGTATTGAAAGATAAAAACGACGGGCAAATCGCACTCCGGCCGATCTGCGCCGACTATTGGGCGCCCACGTTGGATGAGGCCGTCGATGGAGGTCTCGTGCCGGTCTTTCTCTTCAAGGTCGACGGCGCAACGATGAACGCTCAACAGAAGTTGCGTCGGCGCTTGGTGGGCAACGGGTTTGCAGTTCCCGACGGAACCGTGACCATCAACGGCACAAAGATTGTCTTCGCTGTTGGCGAGGGCGTTCTGAAGACACAGCGAATGGCTGACCAGCTTTATCGCGCGATGTGCCGATTGGAGCAGAACCACATTCGTCTGGTTCACGTCCGTTTCAATGACATTTCAGAAGCAAATCGGATGATTTGATGCCTAAGCGGACCGACATTTCCTCCATCCTCATCATCGGCGCCTGCCCGAAGAATCCCTCTCCCCATGGCGGGAGAGGGTGGCGCGCGTCAGCGCGTCGGGTGAGGGGGCGTAATCAAGGCCGCCGCGATCGTCGTCCAGACGCCATCGAGATTTTTCAGAACATCGTCATTCCAGAAGCGAAGGATTTGGAAGCCTTGGCTTTCGAGAAATGCCGTTCGACGAGCGTCGCACTCAACCGTGTGCTGGCCACCGTCGACTTCGATGATCAGGCGCCTCTCCGCGCAAAGAAAATCGGCGATGTAACCGCCGATCTCAACTTGACGACGGAATTTGAAGCCGTTGAGTTGCCGGTTGCGGAGGATGCTCCACAGCCTTTGTTCAGCGTCCGTGGACTCCCGGCGCAGCGTTCGCGACCGGCTTGTCAGGTAGTGGTGCCTTGCCATTTCGCCCCCTCACCCCAACCCTCTCCCGCGGAGGGGAGAGGGAGTCACGCCACCCCCTCACCCAGCCCCTCCGGGGCCACCCTCTCCCGCAAAGGGGAGAGGGGGAGTTTCGTCAATGCCTAAGCGGACCGACATTTCCTCAATCCTCATCATCGGCGCCGGCCCGATCGTTATTGGCCAGGCGGCGGAGTTCGACTATTCCGGAAGTCAGGCGGTCAAGGCCCTGAAATCCGAGGGCTATCGGGTGATCGTGGTCAACTCGAACCCGGCCACGATCATGACCGATCCGGAGCTGGCGGACGCGACCTACATCGAGCCGATCACGCCGGAGGTGGTCGCGAAGATCATCGAGGCGGAGAAACCGGACGCGCTGCTGCCGACGATGGGCGGGCAGACCGCGCTCAATACTGCGCTCGCCCTGCACAAGGACGGCACGCTCGAGCGGCTGGGGGTCGAACTGATCGGCGCCAACGCCGAGGCGATCGAGAAGGCCGAGGACCGGCAGAAGTTCCGCGACGCGATGGACCGGATCGGCCTTGAAAGTCCGAAGTCGGCAATCGTCCACACCATGGAAGAGGCCGCAGCGGCGCTCGATACGGTCGGCTTGCCCGCGGTGATCCGCCCCAGCTTCACGCTCGGCGGGACGGGCGGCGGAATCGCCTACAATCGTGAGGAATATGAGGCGATCGTCCGCTCCGGTTTAGAAGCGTCCCCGACCACCGAGGTGCTGATCGACGAGAGCGTCGTCGGCTGGAAGGAATATGAGATGGAGGTGGTGCGCGATCGCGCCGACAACGCCATCATCATCTGCTCGATCGAGAATGTGGACCCGATGGGGGTCCACACCGGCGATTCCATCACCGTCGCCCCAGCATTGACGCTGACCGACAAGGAATATCAGCGGATGCGCTCGGCCTCGATCGCGGTGCTGCGGGAAATCGGCGTTGAAACAGGCGGTTCGAACGTTCAGTTCGCAATTGATCCGAAGACCGGACGAATGGTCGTCATTGAGATGAACCCGCGCGTGTCGCGGTCATCTGCACTGGCGTCCAAGGCGACCGGCTTCCCGATCGCCAAGGTCGCCGCCAAGCTGGCGGTTGGCTACACGCTCGACGAGATCGCCAACGACATCACCGGCGGCGCAACCCCGGCCAGCTTCGAGCCGACGATCGACTATGTCGTCACCAAGATCCCGCGCTTCACGTTCGAAAAGTTCAAGGGCGCCAACGCCAATCTGTCGACCGCGATGAAATCGGTCGGCGAGGTGATGGCGATCGGCCGTAACTTCGCCGAAAGCCTGCAAAAGGCGCTGCGTGGTCTCGAAATCGGGCTTTGCGGGCTCGACCGCATTCGCAGTCTCGAAAATGCAACTGCCACCGACATCGAAACCGCTCTTGCGACACCGACACCCGACCGGCTGCTGGTTGCCGCCGAAGCGCTACGCTACGGCTTCACGCCGCAGCGCATCAATGAGATCGCGGGCTTCGATCCCTGGTTCATCGAGCGGCTGGCCGAAATCGTTGCGGCCGAGGAGCAGGTCCGCGATCAGGGCTTGCCGAACGAAGCGGCGGGACTGCGCCGGCTGAAGTCGATGGGCTTCTCTGATGCGCGCCTGGCACAGCTTGCGCTCCGCTCGGCTCACTCGAACCGGGAGATGGGCGAACTCGCTGCCGGTGGCGGAGGGGTCGTGCATGATGCGCTTCGGGCGATGACCGGTGGAGTGACCGCTGCCGAGGTCCGTGCCCATCGTGAGCGTCTTGGCGTGCGTCCCGTGTTCAAGCGAATCGACAGTTGCGCGGCCGAATTCGAGGCCACAACGCCTTACCTCTATTCGACCTACGAAGCGCCGCTGTTCGATGAGGCCGAGGACGAAGCCGCGGTATCCGACCGCCGCAAGGTGGTGATCCTCGGTGGTGGACCAAACCGGATCGGGCAGGGGATCGAGTTCGACTACTGCTGCTGCCACGCCGCCTTCGCGCTGCGCGAAACCGGGGTCGAAACCATCATGATCAACTGCAATCCGGAGACGGTGTCCACCGATCCGGATACGTCCGACCGCCTCTATTTCGAGCCGCTGACCGCGGAAGACGTGCTGGAAATCATCCGCGCCGAGGCTCAGTCGGGCGAGATCGCGGGCGTCATTGTCCAGCTTGGCGGGCAAACCCCCCTCAAGCTTGCCGCTGAGTTGCAAGCGGCGGGGATCCCGATCCTTGGCACATCACCTGATAGCATCGACCTCGCGGAAGATCGCGAGCGCTTTGCCGCACTCGTCAACAAGCTCGGCCTACAGCAGCCCGCCAACGGCATCGCCCGCAGCCGGGACGAAGCGCTCAGCGTCGCGCAACGGATCGGCTATCCCGTGCTGCTGCGGCCGTCCTATGTGCTGGGCGGGCGAGCGATGGAGGTGGTCGAGACCCCCGAACAGCTCGACCATTACATCCAGACTGCAGTGGAAGTGTCGGGCAGCAGTCCAGTGCTGATCGACCGCTACCTTCGCGATGCGGTCGAGGTCGACGTTGATGCCATCTGTGACGGAACTGACGTCGTCGTCGCCGGAATCCTGCAGCATATCGAGGAAGCCGGCGTTCATTCCGGCGACAGCGCCTGCTCAATCCCGCCATACAGCCTGACCGCAGCGACCGTCGCGGAGATTGAACGGCAAACCCAGTCGCTTGCTCTCGCCCTTAACGTGCGCGGCCTGATGAACGTGCAATATGCGGTGAAGGACGGTCAGGTGTACCTGATTGAGGTGAATCCGCGCGCCAGCCGCACCGTCCCATTCGTTGCGAAGGCAATCGGACAGCCCGTCGCCAAGATCGCTGCCCGGGTCATGGCTGGAGAACAGCTGGCGACCTTCGGCACGATCAGCCGGGAGATCGGCCACATCGCCGTCAAGGAATCCGTTTTCCCATTTGCCCGCTTCCCCGGAACCGACCCGGTCCTCGGTCCGGAAATGAAGAGCACCGGAGAAGTCATGGGAATCTCCAGTGATTTTGACATTGCCTTTGCCAAGTCCCAGCTCGGCAGCGGGATCCTGCTTCCGGACCGAGGGACGGCGTTCGTTTCCGTCAAGGATAGCGACAAGGATCATATCGTTCCGGCGGTCGAGCAGCTGATCGAGCTTGGCTTCTCGGTGATCGCCACCGGCGGAACGGCTGCGCACCTGCGGGCGCGGGGCCTCGAGGTCGAACAGGTCAACAAGGTTGCGCAAGGCCGACCGCACATTGTCGACCGCATGCTCGACGGGGACGTGCACCTGGTGTTCAACACGACCGAAGGCTGGCAGTCGCTCAAAGACAGTCAGGCCATCCGCGCAACCGCGCTCAATCGCAAGATTCCCTACTTCACCACGGCGGCGGCAAGCGTCGCGGTGGTTCGGGCGATAGCGGCGCTGCGCGGGCACGCGCTTGAAGTGCGCTCCCTTCAATCCTATTATTCGGCAGCCTGAGGGCTGATTTCCCGTTAGTCTGGCCAATCGCACCGCCGTCCGGCGCGGAGCGCTCAACCAGAAATTTTTCTCAGAAGGGTTCGCAATGGCGAGTGCCGACAAGGTGCCGATGCTGGCCGAAGGCCACCGCAAGCTTCAGGACGAGGTCAAGCATCTCAAGACCGTCGAACGTCCCGCAGTGATCGAGGCGATCGAGGAAGCGCGCGCTCATGGCGATCTCAGCGAGAATGCGGAATATCACGCCGCCAAGGAGCGCCAGGGCCAGATCGAAGCGACCATCGGCGTGCTGGAGGATCTGCTCTCCCGCGCGATGATCATCGATCCGACCACGCTGTCGGGCGACAAGGTCGTCTTCGGTGCGACCGTCGAGTTGATCGACG
>CAMLKX010000087.1 GCA_946480515.1 uncultured Sphingomonadaceae bacterium
GGAACGCCATGCTCGAGCGCCAGGGCGTAGACGGCGGCAAGATCTTCGACGTGGACATTTGAATAGAGATTGAGGCCGCGCCCCAGATATCCGACCTCTCCAAATTCAAAGGCATCGCGCCAAAAGCGGGCAATATGCCCACAGCCGCCATTGCCCCAAATCATTGGCGGCCGGATGACCATTGCACGCGCCTGTCCCGACCAGCCGACGGAACGGACCATCGTTTCAGTCACGTGGCGAAAGCCGATATACTTCGACGGAACGAACGGCTCATCCTCCGCGAAGCTATCCTCGCTCCAATCGCCATCGGTACGCTGGGCCAGGACACCCGTGCCGCTCGTGAAGATGATCGTCTTGCCCACACCCGCCACACGTTTGGTAAGCCAATCCAGTGCATCAAATTCCGCCTGAAGGGTCAATTGAGCGGTATAGATAATTGCATCATGCGATTGGGCATGGCCGAGAACAGCGGCCATGTCGGATAAGTCGCCGCGAATGGATCTTCCTCCGGCATCCGCGACTGATTTGTCGCCCTTTGAAGACCGGCAAAGTCCGCTGACCTCATGCCCTTTGGCGCTCAAATGCCGAACGACATGCGAGCCGACGTAGCCGCTAGCGCCGATGACGAGAACGCGCATTCTGTCAAACACTCCCGAAGTGCGAGCTAACCCGTTGCTCAGGCGGGATTGCCAGCTACACGACCAGACCAAAAATGGCTTGAACGGCCTTCCATCCATGCGGAAGCCCGGCATTATGCAGATGCTTGTGCGGGCGCGAACCTGGAGAGAATGAGCAATGAGTATGGTGGATGAGACTGTCTGCCGGCGCCTGCGGGATATAAAGAAAAAGACTATGTTCTCGCTTAACAATAAAAAAGCCATCGTTACGGGCGCTAGCCGCGGCATCGGCGCGGTCACGGCGTTGCGACTGGTGTCCGAAGGTGCTGCGGTAGTGGTGGCTGCCCCTCCGAACGAAGCCGAAGGGATCGCGGCAGTCGTCAAACAGGCCGTCGACGCCGGGGGTCAGGCAATCGGAGCGACCTTCAACGCTGGCGAGGACGCGTCCTTCGCGGCGTTGATCGAGGAGGCAGACAAGGCCTTCGGCGGATTGGACATCTTCCATGCAAACTTCGCCGACCAGAGCATCATCTTCAATGACACCAATGCCGTTGAAGTGGATGACGCGGTGCTGGACAGAACGCTGGATATCAACCTCAAGGGCATGGCGCGCGCGACACGCCATGCGTTGCCCAAGCTGCTGGCGCGTGGCGGCGGGGCGATGATTTACAGCTCGTCTGCCGCCGCAACCATGGGTGATGTCGAGCGTCCCTGTTACGCAATGGCGAAGGCGGGAATCGGCGCCTTGGTCCGCCATGTCGCTAATCGTTGGGGCGGTGAGGGCATCCGCGCCAATGCGATCCTTCCCGGCTACATCATGACCCCTGCGGTGCTGCAAACCCTGCCCGAAGCAATGGCCGAGGACATGCGGCGCAAGACGCCGGCGCCGCGCCTGGGCAAGTGCGAGGACATCGCGGCCATGGTAGCAATGCTGTCATCGGCGGACGGGGAATGGATCAACGGCCAGATGATTTCCGTGGATGGTGGGCTGACAATGCGTTGAGTCAACCAGAGCTCAAGACGTTGCATTTGAGGAGAGAAACATTGCGGCCGCTGTGCCTTGACCATCTGTCGCTCTATGACGTGACCGCACTCGAACTGATCGAAATTGCCGCAGAAGTGGGCTGCGAGGCCGTAAGCCTGTTCGTCACTCCGACGCCGCTTGGTCCCTATCGGGATCTTACGACCGACAAGGCGGCAAAAGCCGAAGTGCTGGCGGCACTGCATGACACCGGTCTTTCGGTCGGGATTGTCGAACCGTTCAGCCTGGGGCAGAATACCGACTGGAACCTGTTGGAACGCTCTGCGGCGCTGGCGGCGGAATTGAACGGCACAGTGAACGCGCTGTGCTTCGATGAGGAGCCAGCACGGCTCCAGGAATCCTTCGGTCGGCTGGCGGAGATTTCGCAGGCTGCCGGTGCCCGAATGGCGATCGAGGGATTCACCCTGTCAACCGTGCGTACGCCCGCGGACGCGCTGGCGATGGCCGACACGGTGGGGCCGGAGATAGGCCTGACGGTGGACACGCTGCACCTCATCCGGACCGGCGGAAGCTGGGCGGACTTTGCCGCCTTGCCGCAAAATCGCATTTTCCATGTCCAGCTCGATGATGGCCCCCGCGAGGCGCCGGCCGACCTGCTCAATGAGGCGACGGTCGCGCGACTTCCTCCGGGCGAAGGCGAGTTCGACATCGCCAGCTTCATTCCCCTTGTACCTTCGCATGCGCGGCTTGCGGTCGAGGCGCCGTTCCGGGCTCCTCCTGGGATGACCCCGCTGGAGCGGGCACGAACCATCGTTGAGGCGACCCGCGGGCTGATGGCGTGATCGAGTGGCCGATCGGATTAATGCGGCGGCCTGGCTAAGCGGGCTGGGCCCGGTGTGAATGGGTGTGTGATGGTCCGGCAGTCGGACGAGTCAGCTGGCCTACGTCCGGCAAGGCAGCAAGGTTGAGAGCGGCCGTGGCGAGCGCTTCCGCCTGCTGCTGCCCTATTACCGGAACAGTCAGCGCCATGAATTTCGCCAGCAGTTGATCCTTACTCAGGAAGTTAGAGGGCTCACCCAGCGGCACGACAACCTTGCGGGTGAATGTCTGGCCCCGCACCGCAATGGTGATCTTCCCGGACATGTTGGTGGGGAACTCAGCCTCAATCTCCGGATCGTGGATGCAATCGACCCTTGGCAGCATCGCGCGGATCATGGGGTCGTTCAGCCGTTCGTAACTGTCCCACTCCATTGCGCCCGAGACCAGCGCGCAGGAAAGAACGAAGGGCGCGCTGAACTGCGCGTCCACGATGTTACGCGGATTGCGCTTATGCTCGATCGGCGCGCCGACCAGCAACAGGCCCGCGTTGGACAAGCCATAGGTGATGCTCTCGACTTCCTGCGGCTGCAATCCCTGCTCCGCCCGAAGCGCCAGCACAGCATCGATGCCCGCATGACCATAGCGGCAGGATGGGTAGGGCTTGATGCCCGTATGCATCAGTTCGTAAACCGACCCCAGATCCTGCACGACCCGCTCGGGCTGGGGCGCCGGCGCATAGCCCTGAAGGAAGCCATGCCGTCCTTCGATCGCTTCGCCCGGCCCCTTGTAGCCATTGCGCGCGAGTGTTGCGGCGGTCAGGCCAGCCATCGCCGCCCAGCCAACCTGAAAGGGCTTGGTCTGAGCGCCATCGGCCAGGAACTGGAGGCTGCCCGCGCTTTGGCTGAGCGCGATGCCTAGAGCGGAGCCAATCCCAGCCGCATCGAGCCCGAAGACTCTTCCGGCAGCAGCAGCCGCGCCGAACACGCCGCAAGTCGCGCTGGGATGAAAGCCGCGCGCATAATGATCGCCGGCGGGAAGCGCGACGGCGATCCGGCAGCATGTCTCATAACCCGCTACGATCGCTGCGAGGATGTCCGCGCCGGAAGCGCCCGTCATCTCTGCTGCGGCGAGCGCTGCCGGAATGACCGGCGCGCCAGGATGCAATGTCCCGGCTGCGTGCGTGTCGTCAAAGTCGAGCGCATGGGCCAGCGCGCCGTTGAGCAGCGCCGCGCCTGCCGGTGCATAGCCGGCGGGGTCGCCAAACACTCTGGCCCTGCCGTTATTCAGGCCAAGGGCGTCCACGGTGGCGAGCAAGGGTGGGGCGACCGCCGCTTCCCTGCGCGCTCGCACGATGCTTCCGATCAGGTCAAGCAGGAGCAGGGGCGTGCGCTCGACCACCTCTGCAGGGAGTGAACGTACTGAAATGTCGTCACAAAAAGTCGCCAGAGTGTCCGTGATGTTCATGACTGCACCGGGTAGACAGGGGCTCAACTAGCCTCATCGGCCATATGCCCGAACATTCCCGCCGTTGGTTGCTCTTTGAAACCAGCTAAATGCGGTACAAGATATGCGTATCGCGCATAGCTGGGGCCGAACATTGTACTTCATTGGTTTGCAATCAGCAGTGATGATGTCGGTGATAGCGTGCGCCGAAGCCCGCCCCCGATGTGATTCTGCCATCGCGAAACCACGACGAGCGCTCGCGCGGCAAGCAGGAGTAAGGATTGGATGAGCAACACTTCTCTATATTACGTCAAACTCATGGTGGGCGATGCGGAGGCCCTGGCTCCCTTTTATCATAACGTGTTCGGAATGAAGGAAATTCGGCGTATCTACGAACCCGAGCACATCCGGCCTCATCTGGAAATTTATCTATCGGCCGGACCGACAGAACAACTGTGTCTGATGCAGTATATCAACAAACCCGCCCCGACTCCCGGTGAAGTCAGGGTCGCCTTCACGGTTGCAAATGTGGACGCCGCTGTGGCTGCGGCACAGGCCGGAGGCGGGAGCATAATTTTACCGGCTCAGACGCTGGAGCAACATAATTTTCGCTGGGCGACCATCGCCGATCCTGAAGGTCATGCCCTCGAGCTGATGCAATTCGGTCTCTAAACTTTAGTTCGCTCGGTAAAAAAATCACGCATGTGAGAAAGACATCATGGCAAAGACGTCCGTCTATTATTTCAAGCTTGTTGTTGCAGACTCGGAGAAGTTGGCGCGCTTCTATGGGGACGTGTTCGGCATGAAGGAGGTTCGGCGGTTCGATGCGCTCGCAACCGAGGACCCTCATCTGGAACTCTTCCTGTCGGCAGATGGAAAAGAAGACGATTTTCAGATCGCGCTGATGCACTATGTGAATAAGCCAGCGCCAACGCCTGGCGAAGCAGCGATCGCCTTGATGGTTCAAGACGTGGATGCGACTGTGGCCGCAGCACTGGCGGCAGGCGGTACCAGCACCCGAGCAGCCGAGACGCTGGAAGAACATAAGTTCCGCTATGCGATGATCACCGACCCCGAAGGCCACAACCTTGAGGTCATGCAATTCGTTGGCTGACTTGGATGCGAGGGAGAAAGGCTGTCGGCGGGGACTCGCCCGCCCAGGCTTCTACCTGATGGGCGGCCAATCTAAGCGCCGCCTGTAAATATTGGAGCTGCTCGATGAGCAATTTAAAAGAAGAAACGCTTCAAATATCCCCTGAAGCGCTCAAAGAAAAATATCGTATCGAGCGCGACAAGCGTCTGCGGGCCGATGGTCCGAACCAATATATCGATCTGAGCGGGGTTTTTAAGGACCACGACAGGGATCCCTATGTGGAGCCCGGTTTTATGCGGCCCGCGATCATCGAGGAGATGGAGGTTGCGATCATCGGCGGCGGCTTCGGCGGAATGCTGACTGCAGCACGTTTGCGGCAGCAGGGCATCGAAGATTTCCGCATCGTCGAACGAGGGGGCGATTTTGGCGGCACCTGGTACTGGAACCGCTATCCCGGCGCCGCGTGCGACATCGAGAGCTATATCTACCTGCCGCTACTCGAGGAAACGGGCTACATCCCGACCGAGAAATATGCTCAGGCGCCGGAGATCTTCGCATATTGCCAGCTGCTCGGCCGCCATTTCGATCTTTACCGCCGCGCATTGTTCCAGACGCAGGTGTCGGAGGTTCGCTGGGATGAGGCGCGCGGGCGTTGGCTGGTCCGCACTAACCATGACGACGTGCTGGCGGCGCGCTTCCTCGTCATCGCTGGCGGGATCATGCACAAGGCCAAGCTGCCCGGCATTCCGGGGATCGAGACATTCAAGGGACACAGCTTCCACACCAGCCGGTGGGACTATGGCTATACCGGCGGCGGTCCGACCGAACCGATGGACCGGCTGGCCGACAAGCGCGTAGGCATCATCGGCACGGGCGCGACCGCGGTACAGGCAGTGCCCAATCTCGCCAGAGACGCAGAGCATCTTTACGTCTTTCAGCGCACGCCTTCGGGGGTAGGTGTAAGGGCCAACCGCCCGACCGATCCTGAATGGGCTAAATCGCTTCAGCCTGGATGGCAGCAGCGCCGGATCGTGAATTTCGAGGCGCTCGTTACCGGTAGGCCGGTGGATGAAGATTTGGTCCAAGACGGGTGGACGCAGATTTCAGGAGGCGTGAACTTCGAAGGCGCATCTGAGGACGATAACCAGGCCGAAATGGCGGACTTCGCCAGGATGGAGATGATCCGGGCGCGCATCGATCAAATCGTTCGCGATCCCGCCACGGCAGAGGCGCTCAAGCCCTGGTACAACACCATGTGTAAGCGTCCGTGTTTTCACGACGAATATCTCGACAGTTTCAACCGCCCGAACGTCACGCTGGTCGATACCGACGGCAAGGGGGTGGAGCGGATCACTGAGAATAGCGTGGTCGTCAATGGTGTCGACTATCCGGTCGATTGCCTGATCTATGCCTCTGGGTTCGAGGTGTCTACCGGCTACGCCCGCAAGCTCGGCTTTGAACTTTATGGCCGGGGTGGACAATCCCTGACCGATGCCTGGAGCGAGGGCGCTGCGACCCTGCACGGCATGTATGCGAGAGGCTTCCCGAACCTGCTAATGAGCAGCCTGATCCAGGGCGGAACGGGCGTCAATGTCGTCCCGATCCTCGACAATGTCGCGATCCAGACCGCCTATACGATCAAGCGCATGATCGACCTGGACGCACGGGCCTTCGAACCGACCGAGGAAGCCCAGCAGCAATGGCTCGATGTGCTCTTCTCTCACATGTCCGGAAGCGCCAAGTTCGCGACCGAGTGCACGCCCGGCTTTTACAACAATGAAGGCTCGTTCGGAGATCCCCGCATGGCGCGTAGCGCCCCGTTCGCAGGCGGCGCGCTTGCCTACTTCGATGTGCTTTCGGAGTGGCGCGAGAAGGACGGGCTCGAAGGCCTCGACATCTCGAAGAACTGAGCAGGCTAAGAAGCGGCGCACGGCTGATGTCGGCCTGGGGCTTTGCCCGAAGCTAGCCCGGCAAAGCTTCATGGAATTGGGGTTGAGATGAGCACGGCTGGACAGGAAGAAACTTTTTCAGACATCCGCGAAGGGATTCGCCGACTCTGCTCCCGCTTTCCTGGCCCCTATTGGCAGGAACTGGATGCTGAACGGCGCTACCCGACCGAATTCGTGACAGCCCTGGTTCCGGAAGAATATGGCGGCTCCGGGCTTGGCCTGGCTGCTGCGACGGCCGTGCTTGAGGAAGTGCATCGCTCGGGCTGTAACGGCGGCGCCGCGCATGCGCAGATGTACACGATGGGCACCGTCCTCCGCCACGGGTCGGCGGAGCAGAAGGCGCGCTACCTGCCCAAGATCGCATCGGGCGAGCTGCGGCTTCAGGCGTTCGGCGTGACGGAGCCGACCAGCGGCACCGACACGACCCGCATCAGCACCTTCGCGCGGCGCGACGGCGACGGTTATGTCGTCAACGGGCAGAAGATCTGGATCAGCCGGGCTGAACATAGCGACCTGATGGTCCTTCTTGTGCGCACCACGCCGCGGGAGGAATGTGCCAAGCCCACGGACGGCATTAGCGTCCTGCTGGTCGATATGCGCGATGCAGTGGGTAATGGCCTAACCATCCGGCCAATCCGCACCATGCTGAACCACGCGACGACAGAGCTGTTCTTTGACGACCTGCGGGTCCCAACCGAAAATCTAATCGGCGAAGAGGGGAAGGGCTTTCGCTACATCCTGTCGGGCATGAACGCGGAACGCATCCTGATCGCGTCGGAATGTATCGGCGACGCGCGCTTCTTCATCGATCGCGCCAGCG
>CAMLKX010000088.1 GCA_946480515.1 uncultured Sphingomonadaceae bacterium
GGAATGCCTGGGAGAAGTCCAGCGGCCCAGTTCGCCAGATTCTGCTCAACCTCATTCATAGTTCGCCGAGCCATTGTTAGACAGGATGTTAGATTTGGTATCTTCGGGACCTATCTCAGCCACCCGAGCAAACCCATTCATCCAACGATTCAGTCTAATGGTGGTGGACGCACTAGGGCTCGAACCTAGGACCCGCTGATTAAGAGTCAGCTGCTCTACCAACTGAGCTATGCGTCCCCATGGCTGGGATTGCCTGATGGCAAATGCGCGGCGCCGGAGTACCGGTGGCGCGGCGCGGCCGGTAGCATGGGCAAAGGCTGGACGCAACCGCTCGCAGTTCAAGTCAGGCGAGGCGCGATGAGGTCCGTTGCTGCCGCTCCAGCGCCATCAGGATTCCCAGGCATATCATGACCGTCATCACCGCCGATCCGCCGAACGAAACCAGCGGCAGTGGAATGCCGACCACCGGTGCAAGCCCCATGACCATCATCAGGTTGATCGCGACATAGAAGAAGATCACTGACGACAACCCTGCCGCGGCGAGCTGGGCGAAGCGTGATTTCGAGCGGTAGCTGACCATCATTCCCCAGCGAATGACCATCGCGAAGGCCAGGATCAGGATGATTCCGCCAACCATCCCCCATTCTTCAGCCATCGTCGCGAACACAAAGTCGGTATGGCCTTCCGGCAGATAATCGAGGTGGCTCTGGCTTCCATTGAGGAAGCCCTTTCCGGTTAGCCCTCCAGAGCCGATGGCGATTTTGGACTGGCTGATATGGTAGCCGGCGCCAAGCGGGTCGCTCTCCGGATCGAGGAAGATCAGCACGCGCTTGCGCTGATATTCGTGCAGGAACGAGAGGACGATCGGCAGCGCCGCGGCGAGAGCGGCCGCGCTTCCGACGAACAGGCGAAACGGAAGGCCGGCGAGGAACATGACCGTGATTCCGCCGGCTAGGACCATCAGGCAGGTGCCGAGGTCCGGCTGCAGGATGATGAGCACCGCAGGGATACCGAGCAACAGCAGGGCTGGCCACAACGCCCGCCAGCGGCGAAGATCGCCAACCGGGAGCAATTCATAGAACCGCGCCAGCACCAGCACGACCGCCGGTTTCATGAACTCGGACGGCTGGAGCCGGATAAACCCAAGATCAATCCAGCGCTGGGCGCCCTTGCCGACGAACCCGACTGCCTCGACGATGATGAGCAGGATCAGGACCACAGCATATACGGGGATAGCGGCGCGCTTGATTGTTGACTCCTTGAGCCACGACATCGCGATCGCGACACCCAGGAAAACAGCGAAACGCATCGCCTGCGACAAGGCCCAGGGCCGGATCGAGCCGCCCGCTGCGGAATAAAGGATGATCAGCCCGAACATCCCGATCCCGCTGACCAGCAGGATGGGCCGCCATGGCAACTTGGCCAGCGGTTGCGGAATGATCGAGCTGACGATCATGCGGGCGCTCGCGCAGCCGCATCAATCGCCGCGGCCCGGCGCGCCATCCGCTCGGCCAGAGTTCCGCCCCACTGCGTTTCCAATTCGGCCAGCCGCTTCATCGCTCGGTCCTGGTCGAACAAGTAGGTCAGCACGTCCTTGGCGACCGGGGCAGCGGCACGAGCGCCGCCTAGGCCATGCTCGATCACCACGGCTCCAGCATAGCGCGGCTTGTCGGTCGGTGCGAAAAACACGAACAGCCCATGATCGCGATATTTCCAGTCGCCGCTCTGGCCGCGCTGAGCACCTGCGATGCGGCGCACCTGCGCCGTTCCGGTCTTGCCGCCCATGGCAATACCGGGAACCAGGAGGCGGGAAGCTCCCGCAGTGCCGTCACCGTTGACGACCTCCCACATTCCGCCGCGAACCACCTCGAGATGCTCAGGAGCAATGCCAAGCAGCGGGGCGGGGGCACGCTTTTCCAGCAGCAGCCTGGGCTCGAGGATACGGCCGGAGGCGATGCGTGAGGCCATCACCGCCAGCTGGAGCGGGTTCAGCACCAGATAGCCCTGACCGATCGACGCATTCAGAGAGTCCGATGCAGTCCACTTCTGCTTGTAGCGGCGCATCTTCCATTCGCTGTCGGGAACGGTGCCATAGCTTTGGCTGACCACCGGCAGATCGAACTTGGCGCCCAGCCCAAGCCGCTTGGCCATCGGTGCGATCCGATCATAGCCGAGCCGATGTCCCATGGTGTAGAAATAGGTGTTGCAGCTTTTGGCGATCGCCCGCCGCATGTTCACCGCGCCATGCCGTCCGAGGCAGCGGAAGAAACGGTTGCCGAGCGCGTAACCGCCGGGGCAGTGGATGATCTCGTCCGGGTCCACTCCGGCTTCCAGCGCAGCCAGTGCGCCCATGGGCTTGATCGTCGACCCCGGTGGGTAAAGCGCGCTCAACGTCTTGTTCAGTAGCGGCTTGCGCTCGTCATCCGACAGCGTGCGCCACTCGGTTCGGCCGATCCCGTCGGAGAAGCTGTTGGGATCGTAAGCGGGCATCGACGCCATGCACAGGATGTCGCCAGTCAGGCAGTCGATAATCACGCAACTGCCGGACTCCTCGCCCAGCCGGCGGGCGGCATATTGCTGCAGCCCGGCGTTGATCGTCAGCTGAACGGTATTGCCGCTGCGATCAGGCTTGGGCGTTAATTCGCGGACGAGCTTGCCGCGGGCGGTCAATTCCACGCGCTGGCCGCCTGGCGTTCCACGCAGGCGAGGTTCCAGAGTTTTCTCAAGGCCTTCCTTGCCGATCTTGAAGCCCGGTGTGATTAGTAGCGGGTTCTTTTCGCGCTCATATTCCTTGGCTGAGGCAGCACCGACATAGCCGACCAGATGCCCGACCGCGGCTCCGTCCGGGTAAAAGCGCGAGAAGCCGCGCATTGGCTGCACCCCGGGCAGTTCGGGCAAGCGAACGGTGACGGCCGCATAGCGTTCGTAAGGCACATCTTCGGCGATCTGGATCGGCTGATAGCCTTGCTTCCACGACAGCTCGCCGCGGATCCGCTCAACCTCCTCCGGCGGCAACCCGAGCAACTCGGTCAGCGTGGCTAGCGTGGCATCGCGGTTGACCAGCTGTTGCGGGATCACGTCGATGCGGAAGTCACTGCGGTTGATTGCGATTGGCTTTCCTTCGCGGTCGACCAGCCAGCCCCTGCGCGGCGGAACCACGATCAGTTGAACGCGGTTGCTTTCGCTCAGCAGCTGATAATGTTCGTTGTCGGCGATGGACAGCCAGCCCATCCGGCCAATCAAAACCGCTCCCAACGCAGCTTGCGCTCCGCCCACGACCAGCATCCTGCGAGAGAAGGTCAGCGACTGATGGGCACTGGTGATCCGGAAATCCTGCTTCAATGCCCAAGCCTCCACCGATCGAGCGCGGAGCAGATCCGTGCGGCGAACGGGAAAAACAGAATACCGACAATTATTTGCGGCACTACGGTCAAGAATGGAAGCGGAGCGCCGGTCAGGGCGTCGATTTTCCACTGAGCAGCTTCGCTAGTCAGGACGACCAGTGCGGTGATCGCCCACTCAATCCAATAGTCGCGCCACATTGTTCGCTGCTCGAGCAGGTCCAGCAACAGCAGCACAGCAGCCCACAGCGCGACCGAAAGCCCGATCGGCGAGCCGGTGATCACATCATTGGCAAGGCCGAGGACCGCGCCCCACCACGCCGGCCACACGTCAGACCGGAGCAGCCGCCAGGTGATCAGCATCAGCAGTCCGAAGTCCGGGAACCAGCCGGTCTGCGTCACTATTGGAAGGAGGGACAATGATGAGGCGACGATGACCGAGGCGGTCGGAACGAGTTGCGCGTGACGTCGCGGTCCTGATCCGACACGCCGCCCGGCAAGCGACCGGGGCATCAAGGCTCCTCGCGTTCTGAATCGATGGCGGCTTGCTGATAGGGCTGTTCAACGATCGCGAAACTGCTGTCGGCAGGGTCGGCGAGCGGCAGCCCGATCGCGCCGTCGTCGTCGAGGCGTGTGACCCGCGCGACCGGAACGAGGGGAGGGTAAAGCCCGCCAGTGCCCGATGTGACGACGATGTCGCCGCGCTTGAACGGGTTGCGGCCCACTTCCAGCGGGCGAAGATCGACCGTTCCGTCGCCGCGCCCGGTGGAGATCACGGGGATCCCGGATCGGAGCAGGCGAGCGGGGACGATGTTGGCCCGGTCCGACACCAGCAGCACCCGCGCGGCGATCTGTCCGGCATCGACGACCCGGCCGACCAGCCCGTCGGCTGCGCGGACCGGCATTCCGGGCTGGACTCCGTCACCTCTCCCGGCCGAAATGATCGCGAACCGGCGCGCACTCTGGAATGAGGAGCCGACGATCCGACCCGTGGCCACTGCGTTGCGCGTGTGCTCGCGCAGCTGCAATGCGGCCTTGAGTTGGCGATTTTCCTGAAGGACCGCGCTGGCCCTGATCATCTGCCGGCGCATGGCCTGATTGTCGCGCTTCAGATCGGCATTCTGGCGCGCTGCATTCCAGTAATTTCCAGCGCCGCTCACCAGCCCGCTCACCGTGTCGACCGCTGACCGGAACCCGGAACTTACCGGGCTGGTCGCGTCCAGCGCCATCCCACGCACGCCGGCATAGCTTTGCGGAGCGAGCATCGACAGGGCGAGCATGATCAAGCCGATCATCACCCCCGCGACGGCGGCGACGAAGCTGAAAAACAGCCCATATTGCGCCCGCCGCGACCAGCCTGGGCGCCGATAGACAGGCGCCATCGTTAGGGTCCTAGGCGGTCTGGAGAACGCCGCGGAACTGCTCTTCCTCGAGCGCTCGGCCAGTGCCAAGCGCAACGCAGGTCAGCGGATCCTCGGCGACGGTGACTGGAAGCCCGGTTTCGTCGCGCAGAACTTCATCCAAACCCTGGAGGAGAGCACCTCCGCCGGTGAGGACAATGCCCTGGTCGCAAATGTCGGCGGCCAGTTCCGGCGCGGTATTTTCAAGCGCGATCCGGACACCCTCGACGATGGTTCCAACGGGCTCGGAGAGGGCCTCGGCGATCTGGCCCTGGTTGATCGAGATTTCCTTCGGCACGCCGTTCACCAGGTCGCGCCCCTTGATATGAACGGTCTTGCCGATGCCGTCGATCGGCGGCTTGGCGATTCCGACTTCCTGCTTGATCCGCTCCGCGGTCGCTTCCCCGATCAGCAGGTTGTGGTTGCGGCGGACATAGGAGCTGATCGCTTCATCCATCTTGTCGCCGCCAACCCGGACGGAGGTGGTATAGGCGAGGCCGCGCAGCGACAGCACAGCAACCTCGGTGGTGCCGCCACCGATATCGACTACCATCGAGCCGATTGGCTCCGTTACCGGCATGTCGGCGCCAATCGCGGCCGCCATCGGCTCCTCGATCAGATAGACCGCACTCGCTCCGGCATTGGACGCCGCATCGCGGATCGCGCGCCGTTCGACGCTGGTCGAGCCGCTGGGCACACAGATCACAATCTCGGGGAAGCGCCACGCGCGCATCTTGCCGCCATGCACCTTGTGGATGAAGTGTTTGATCATCTGTTCCGCGACATCGATGTCGGCAATCACGCCATCGCGCAGCGGGCGGATCGCTTCGATCTGGTCAGGGGTCTTGCCCATCATCAGCTTGGCGTCGTCGCCGACCGCCTTGACCTTCTTGATCCCGTTGATCGTTTCGATCGCGACCACCGATGGTTCGTTGAGGACGATGCCGCGTCCCCGAACGTAAACGAGGGTGTTGGCGGTCCCAAGATCGATCGCCATGTCGTGGGACATCCATTTAAGCCAGCGCGTCCAGAACATTGTCCGCTAAACTTCCGTAAGTGATTCCGTGACTCGCGTCGCCCCCGCTATCCAATTCACGGATGGTTAACCCCTTGCCCGCACGTAGCCGGTAAATTTCCACGAAAAATCAGCCAGTCGCGCGGTCGCATCGATTGGGCTAGGACCGGGCCCATGTCAATAAGAAGGCTGCCGTCGGAGCTGATCGACCGGATCGCTGCGGGGGAGGTGGTTGAGCGGCCCGCCAGCGCTCTGAAAGAACTGGTCGAGAACGCGCTCGACGCCGGCGCTGCAAGCATCGCGATTCGGCTTTCGGCCGGGGGTCTCGATCTGATCGAAGTGGCCGATGACGGGTGCGGAATGACAGCCAGCGACATTCGCCTCGCGCTTGAACGCCACGCCACGTCAAAGCTTCCGGACAGCCGGATCGAAGCGGTCTCCAGCTACGGATTTCGCGGTGAGGCGCTTCCGTCGATCGCCAGCGTCGCTGCCGTGACGATCGAAAGCCGCCCCCGTGGCGGCGGTGACGGCTGGCGGGTGATGGTCGATCATGGCGCTGCGGTCGAGGAGGGGCCAGCCGCCGCCGCGCCGGGAACGCGGGTGCGGGTCGAAAACCTGTTCGGCAAGGTGCCGGCTCGCCGCAAATTCTTGCGGTCGCCCAGGGCCGAATATGCGGCAAGCGTCGACTCCGTTCGGCGGCTCGCGATGGCTCGCCCAGACGTCGCGTTCAGCCTCGATCATGATGGCCGGCGTGTCCTCCAGGTCCAGCCATCCGACAGTCCGGCGCGCGTTGCCGCTCTGCTTGACCCGGCGCTGGCGAAAAATGGCATCGGCATCGATCTGACCCGTGGCGAATTGGCACTGACTGGCGTGTCGAGTCTGCCGACCTTCAGCCGGGGTGCCGCCGACCAGCAATATCTGTTCGTCAACCGCCGCCCGGTCAAAGACCGGCTGCTGGTGGGGGCCTTACGCGCGGCTTACCGGGATCTGCTTGCGCGCGACCGGCACCCGATCGCGGCGCTGTTTCTCGACCTTCCGAGCGAGGAGGTGGACATCAATGTTCACCCGGCCAAGACCGAAGTGCGCTTCCGCGATCCCGCAGCGGTACGGGGGTTGATCGTTGGCGGTTTGCGCCACGCCCTGGATGAGGCCGGTCACCGCAGTGCTGCGCGCGAGCAAGCAGCGGCGCCCGCGGCGTGGGTCTCGGATCTTGATCTTCGTCATTCCCGCGACAGCGCGAACCCCGCTTTCGGGGGCTCGCCGCCGGTTCAAGAAGTCTGGAGCCCTGCCTTCGCAGGGGTGACGAATGATTACGCTGGCCTGGCGGACCGACACCTCGACTTCGCCCACGCACCAGCCGGGCGCGCCGAACCCGCTGTTACGCCAGTGCCGTCGCATCCGCTCGGTGTCGCGCGCGGACAGGTCGCAGCGACTTATATCGTTGCCGAGTCCGAGGATGGGCTGATCATCGTTGACCAGCATGCGGCGCACGAGCGGCTGGTCCTTGAACGGATGAAACGCAGCGCCGGCCATGGCGAGGTCATGCAGCAGGCGCTGTTGCTTCCTGAAGTGGTGGAACTTGATGAGCCGGACTGCGACCGGCTGGAGGGCGCGGCGGCGGAACTGGCGGGACTGGGCTTGGAGGTGGAGCGGTTTGGACCCGCGGCAATGCTGGTTCGAGCGACGCCCGCTCCGCTCGGCCAGATCGATTGCCGCGCGCTACTGTCCGATCTGGCTGCTGAGATCGCCGACTATGGCAGTGCGTTGAGCCTGAAAGAACGTCTCGATGAACTCGCCGCGACCATGGCGTGTCACAGCTCGGTTCGTGCTGGACGGGTGCTGTCAG
>CAMLKX010000089.1 GCA_946480515.1 uncultured Sphingomonadaceae bacterium
CCTTGAAGCGGTTTCGCTACTCGCTCCTGGGCGCGGCCTCCGCGGAGCCGCGCTGTCCGAGATGGCCCGGAGCGACGGTCCGGGCAACTTCGCCGTTGCTGCACGGCTTGGTCAGGACGAGGGATCCGTCACGCTTGGCACCGGCACGCTCGCTACCGCCCCGGACCGCAGGCAATTGCGGGCCAACAGCGCGCCGGCCGCGGTCAACACGCTCTCGCAATGGCTCGCAGTTCTATGGCTGGTCCCGGCGATGGACCGGCTGTTCACCGGATCACCCGGCGAGCGCCGGCGCTTCCTCGACCGGCTGGTGCTCGCGCTGGAGCCTGCGCACGCGCATCATGCGGCGCGCTATGAAGCGGCGATGCGGGCGCGGACCCGACTGCTCGCCGACCCTGACAACGCCGATCCAGCCTGGCTGTCCGCGCTAGAGGCTGGGATGGTCGAACATGGCGGTGCGGTGGCGAGTGCGCGGATACGAACGATCGATGCTCTTCGTGAAGCGATTGCAGCGGCCCCTGATGATCGGTTCGCGCGCGCAGACATTGCGCTTCTCGGTGGAACCGATGCCGACCTCGTGCGACTGTCTGCCAATCGCGGGCGGGATGCGGCGGCGGGCCGTTGCACCGAAGGCCCGCATCGGCAGGATTTGATGGTCGCTCACCACGCCAAGCAGCAACCCGCCGCCCGCTGCTCGACCGGAGAACAGAAAGCACTGCTCATCGGCATTGTGCTCGCTCATTCCGAACTCGTGGCGCAGCGCCGTGGCGCACCCCCGTTGCTCCTCCTCGACGAGGTTGCCGCTCATCTCGATCCCAGCCGCCGAACGGCGTTGTACCGCCGGCTTGAAGGGCGCGGGCAAGTGTGGCTGACCGCAACGGAGGAGGCGCTGTTTTCCGAAATCGGTCAGGCCAGCCGGTACCATGTCGAACAGGGTCGAATTGAGCCTCTCTGAGCCTGCGCTGGACTTTTCCGCCCTTGCGGCTATATTGCACCGCAACACGAGACGCTTCCAAGCGGCGTGATCGGTTCCTTACCGGCCCGCGTCTCGATTTGCTTGATGCTCTCCATATCACGCGGGGTGCCTTTTAACCCCTCCGTCTCGCGCGCTCGTCGTGCGCGGGAATTTGCATTCGAAAGATCAATTTTCATGAACTTTTCTCAACTTGGGCTTTCCAAGCCCCTGCTCGATGCGCTCGCCGCCAAGAATTATGGCGTGCCCACCCCGATTCAGCGCGACGCCATTCCGCTCGTTCTTGAGGGGCGGGATCTGCTGGGAATTGCGCAGACCGGAACCGGAAAGACCGCAGCCTTCATGCTGCCGGCGCTCGACCGGCTCACCCGCGTCCAGCGGCGTCCGCTCCCCGGCGAGGTGAGGATGCTGGTGCTGGCTCCGACGCGCGAGCTTGCCGCACAGATCGCTGAGGCGGCGCGTGCGTATGCCGCCAATCTGCGCATTTCCGTTGGGGCAATCTTCGGCGGCGTTCCGAACCACAAGAGCGTGCGGGAAGTTGCGCGGGGCCTTGACGTCCTGGTCGCGACCCCGGGGCGTCTGCTCGACCTCGTCGACCAGCGCGCGCTGCGGTTGCGCGAGCTGGAGATCCTGGTGCTCGATGAGGCCGATCAGATGCTTGATCTGGGCTTCATCCACGCACTTCGGCGGATCGTGAAGCTGATCCCGGCCAAGCGGCAGACGTTGTTCTTCTCGGCAACGATGCCGAAGTCGATCCGTAGCCTCGCCGATGAATATCTGCGCGATCCGGTCGAAGTGGCGGTGGCTCCGGTTGCGACCACTGCCGAGCGCATCGAGCAGCGGGTCAGCTTCGTTAATGGCGGCGAGAAGCAGGCGCTGCTCACCCTGTTCCTGCAGTCGGCACCGATCGACCGGGCGCTGGTCTTCACCCGCACCAAGCATGGCGCGGACCGCGTCGTGCGGCTGCTCGGCGCCGCCGGGATCGAGGCGAATGCGATTCATGGCAACAAGAGCCAGCCGCAGCGTGAGCGGGCCGTATCGCTATTCCGCTCTGGTGATGTGCGAGTGCTGGTCGCGACTGACATTGCCGCGCGCGGGATCGACATCCCGGGCGTCAGTCACGTCGTCAACTTCGACTTGCCGAACGTCCCGGAGCAATATGTTCACCGCATCGGACGAACGGCGCGCGCCGGCGCTGAGGGCATGGCGATCGCCTACTGCGCCGACGACGAGCGCAACTTCTTGCGCGACATCGAGCGGCTGACCCGTCAGAAGCTCAGCGTTGAGCCGCTTCCGGCAGGCTTCCTTGCGGCGGTCGAAGCGGTCAAGAATTTGCGGCCGGCACAACCTGCCAAGCCGCCCCGGAACCACCGCCCGAACCAGCATCCGGCGCATCGCGGCGACGCGAACCGCGCGGCTCCCGGGCGGCGGCGCTCTTCCCGCGCGCGCGCCCGCGCCCGCGCGTGACATTCCGGGTGGTTTCTCTATAGATTTCTCATGGCTACCGACCCCAATCAAAACAGCTATGGCGCCGACAGCATCAAGGTCCTGAAAGGGCTTGATGCTGTCCGCAAGCGCCCGGGAATGTACATCGGCGATACGGATGACGGATCCGGCCTTCACCACATGGTGTTCGAGGTCTCGGACAATGCCATCGACGAGGCGCTCGCCGGACATTGCGACCGCATCCTGATCACGCTCAACCCCGACGGATCGGTCAGCGTCGAGGACAATGGACGCGGAATTCCGACCGGAATCCATGCGGAAGAAGGCGTGTCGGCGGCCGAGGTCATCATGACCCAGCTGCATGCGGGCGGAAAGTTCGAAAACACGTCGGACGACAATGCCTACAAGGTGTCAGGGGGCCTTCACGGGGTCGGAGTCAGCGTCGTCAATGCCCTCTCCGAATGGCTGGATCTAACCATCTGGCGGGACGGCGAGGAGCATTTCATGCGGTTCCGTAACGGCGACGCCGAGGCGCCGCTGAAGGTAACCGGCAAAGCGGAAGGGCGGCGTGGAACCCGGGTGACATTCCTACCAAGCCCGGAAACGTTCAAGATCACCGAGTTCGACTTCGAGCGGCTTGAGCATCGCTTTCGCGAACTCGCCTTCCTGAACTCCGGAGTGCGATTGGTCCTCGCCGATGCCCGCCATGAGGAGCGCAAGGAAGTCGAGCTGTTCTACGAAGGGGGGATCGCCGCCTTCGTCAAATGGCTCGATCGGGCGAAAACCCCGCTGATGCCCGACCCGGTCGCCATCCATGGCCGTCGTGACGACATCGGGATCGACGTCGCGCTGGAGTGGAACGACAGCTATTACGAGCAGGTTCTCTGCTTCACCAACAACATCCCGCAGCGCGATGGGGGAACGCATCTGGCTGCGTTCCGGGCGGCGCTGACCCGCACGCTCAACAATTATGCCGACAAGTCCGGCGTGCTCAAGAAAGAGAAGATAAGCCTGACCGGCGAGGATATGCGCGAAGGCCTGAGCGCGATCGTGTCCGTCAAGCTTCCTGACCCGAAGTTCGGGTCTCAAACCAAAGACAAGCTGGTCTCCTCCGAGGTTCGTCAGCCGCTCGAGAGCTTGATGGCCGACAAGCTGGCGGAATGGCTGGAGGAAAATCCGGCGCACGCACGGACCATCATTCAGAAGATTATCGACGCTGCCGCCGCGCGTGAGGCAGCGCGCAAGGCACGTGAGGCAAGCCGCAAGTCGGCGATGGGCGTGGCTTCGCTACCGGGCAAGCTGCACGATTGCTCGGAGCGCGATCCCGCCAAGTCCGAGCTGTTCCTGGTCGAGGGCGACAGCGCTGGCGGCTCGGCCAAGCAGGGCCGCGACAGCAAATTCCAGGCGATCCTTCCGCTCAAGGGCAAGATCCTCAATGTCGAGCGCGCGCGCTTCGACCGAATGATCTCCTCAAAAGAGATCGGAACGATCATCCAGGCGCTCGGCACTGGCATCGGCCGGGAGGAATTCAATCTCGAGAAGCTGCGGTACCACAAGATCGTCATCATGACTGACGCCGATGTCGACGGCGCCCACATCCGCACCCTGCTGCTGACGTTCTTCTATCGTCAGATGCCGGAGCTGATCGAACGTGGCCACCTCCTGATCGCGCAGCCGCCGCTGTACAAAGTCGCGCGCGGACGCTCCGAAGTCTATGTGAAGGACGATGCCGCGCTCGATCAATATCTCGTCGACGTCGGGCTTGACGGACTGGTGCTCGAGTCCCCGGCTGACCAGCGCTCCGGCCGTGATCTGGCGGAACTGGTCGAGCATGCGCGCCGGATGCGCACGCTGATGCGCTACGCTCCGAAGAAATATGACCCGGCACTCCTCGAAGTCCTTGCGCTGCGCGGGGCCCTTGATCCCACGCTCGACCGCGAGGGCCGTTCGGCTGCGATCTCGTCCGTTGCTTCGTGGCTCGGTCAAAATGACCCGCAGGCCGCCTGGTCGGCTGAGCTCGCGGCCGAGGGCGGTTATCTGCTCCGCCGGCTCTGGCGCGGAGTCACCGACGCAACCATCGTCGAACCAAGCTTCCTTGCGTCGGCGGAGGCGCGCAAGCTTAACGCGCTCGCCGCTGAACAGACCTCCGCCTACACCGTTCCCTCGCTGCTGCGGAACGTGAAGAAAGGCGCTTTGCAGGCGGAACTTCAGGCAGAGCCCGCGCAAGAGGACGGAGATCCGGAAGCCGTTGAAAGTGCGGAACCCGCCCCAACCGAAGCAAAGTCGCGGACAGAAACCATCACCCGCCCTTCGGAGCTGCTCGAGGCGGTCCTTGCCGCGGGACGCAAGGGGCTCTCGATCCAGCGCTACAAAGGTTTGGGTGAAATGAACGCCGAGCAACTGTGGGAAACGACGCTCGACCCGTCGAACCGATCCCTGCTTCGCGTCGAAGCCTCGCAGGCCGATGTTGCCGATGAGATTTTCACCCGGCTGATGGGCGACATCGTCGAGCCCCGCCGGGAGTTCATCCAGGAAAATGCGCTGAGCGTCGCGAACCTGGACGTCTGAGGAACTCCCCCGCGTGCACGAAGTTGGCCGCAAGATGAGCGACCGGCCGTCGATCACTGTCGCGAGCTATAATATGCGCAAGGCGCTCGGGACCGATCGCAAACGGCGGCCTGATCGGGTGCTGGACGTCTTGCGTGAAATCGACGCCGACGTGGTTGCGCTTCAGGAAGCGGACCGGCGGTTCGGTGGCCGGGCGAGTGCAGTGCCACACGACCTGATCCACGGCACCAGCGCCTACAAGCCGGTTCCACTTGGCGTCCGCCATGTCCGCTGGCTCGAGCGAATCCCCGGGGGCCATCATGCCGAGCGGCTCCTCCAAATGGATACCCGCAACATCGGCTGGCACGGCAACGCGATCCTGGTGAAGCGGGACGTCGGCGTGATGGATGCGGTGGCGCTCACCTTGCCGACGCTGGAACCCCGCGGCGCGGTGTTGGCAGAGCTCCTGATCAACGATGTTCCGGTGCGGGTGATCGGCATGCATCTTGATTTGTCCGGACTGTGGCGGCGGCGGCAAATGCGAGCAATCCTGCAGACGATCAACGAACGGCCGCAGAAGATGCCAACCGTGCTGATGGGCGATACCAATGAATGGCGTACCGCGGCCGGCTGCCTACGCGACCTCGGGCCCGACTTCCGGTTGGCCCCAACCGGCCCCAGTTTTCATTCCCGGCGGCCATTTGCCGCCCTCGACCGGATCATCGTCTGCGACCAGCTCCAAATCGACTCGTGCGGTACCTTCCACAGCGAGGCTGCGCGGATGGCGTCCGATCACCTTCCCGTTTGGGCGCGGCTGATCGCCTAGGCGGCCTTTCCGGTGATCAACCGCTGCCGCCGCCGCTCAACCGACGATCCAATGTTCATCGCCTCGCGATATTTCGCGACGGTTCGCCGGGCGAGGTCGAAGCCCTGCGCCTTGAGCAAGCCAACTAGCACATCGTCGCTCAGCACTTGGGTTTCCTGAGCGATCAAACGGCCGATCGCATTCTTGACCGCCTCAGCTGACGCGCCGTCCGCCCCGTCCCCGGCCGCAACCCCGGACCCAAAGAAATATTTCAGCTCATACGATCCACGATCGCACAGGAGGGTTTTGTTGGCGGCAACCCGGCTGACAGTTGATTCATGGAGACCGACCGCGTCCGCGACCTTGGCCAACGTGAGTGGCTTCAGCGCGGATACTCCGCAGGTAAAGAACCGCTCCTGCTGCTTGACGATTTCGCTCGCGACTTTGACGATGGTGCGAGCCCGCTGATCCAGCGCCCGAACCAGCCAACTGGCGCTCGCCAGCTGGTCGCCGAGCCACGCCCGCGCTTCCTTCGACGCCGCGCCAGCGCGCAACTCCTGGTGATAACGGCGATTCACAATCAGCCGCGGCAACGTGGCTGAATTGAATTCAACCCGCCATCCGTCCGCATCTCGCCGCACCAGCAAGTCCGGCGCTGGCGGAACGGCCGCAGCCGTCGTGAAACGACACCCCGGCTTGGGATCGTAGTTCCGAAGCTCGCGAATCATCTCCGTGAGATCTTCGTCGTCCACCTCACAGATCCGCTTGAGGGCCCCTCGCTCCCCACGAGCAAGAAGATCGAGGTTCGCGATCAGCCGCTCCATCGCCGGATCATAGCGATCGGCCGCCCTGGCCTGGAGGCTGAGGCATTCCGCGAGGTCGCGCGCGCCGATGCCGGGAGGATCAAACCCGTGAACGATCGTCAGCGCAGCTTTGACCTGCGCTGGATCCGTGCCGGTCGCCGCCGCAATCTCCGTGAGCGGGGTCAGCAGATAACCCGTGTCTTCGAGTTCATGGACAATGCGCGCGGCAAGCTCGCGGAGCTTACCATCTACAGAGCCAAGCTGGCCCAGCAGATGATCAGCAAGCGAATCTGTGCCTATGCTCAAGCGGTCGAAATCAAACGGCTGCTCGGCGCTGTTCAGCGGCGCATCCGCGAAGCAGTCATCCTGCCTAGCCGCTGCATTCCAGTCATAGTCCAGCGGCATGTCTTCGGTGCCGATGCGCGATCCAATCAGTTCGTCGGCCCCGGGCGGCTCAGGCTCCGCCGCGCCTGTCTCACGGTCCACCGTCGCGACCACGGACTCACCACCGTCTGCGGAGACAATGTCGAGCAGCGGGTTGGCCGCAACCTCAGCCGTGATGGCTGCTTCGAGTTCGACATTGGACAGCGCCAGCAGACGGATTGCCTGCTGAACCTGCGGGGTCATCACCAGCGTTGCGGCTTGGCGAACCTCAAGACGCGGGCCGAGTGCCATGGCCCGGCAGTGTTACAGTGCGAAGCTTTCCCCGAGGTAAAGGCGACGAACCTGCGGGTCGGCGACCAGCGCCTCGGGCGACCCTTGGAACAGCACCTCGCCGCCGTAGATGATACAGGCGCGGTCGACGATCTCCAGCGTTTCACGAACGTTGTGATCGGTGATCAGGACTCCGATCCCCCGTTCCTTGAGATCGTGAACGAGGTGCCGGATGTCGGCGATCGAAATCGGGTCGATCCCCGCAAATGGCTCGTCCAGCAACATGATTGAGGGTTCCGCCGCGAGTGCCCGGGCGATCTCGCACCGGCGCCGCTCGCCACCCGACAAAGCCAT
>CAMLKX010000090.1 GCA_946480515.1 uncultured Sphingomonadaceae bacterium
CAGGGGGTCGGCGTGGTCTTCCATCGCCCGCCGATTCGATCGAAGCCTCCACAGCGTCGCGTAAAGCAGCGCAAACCGCTCCGGATCCGAGTGGCACACGACGTCGCGGGCAAGATCGAGGAAGGAGCGAGGCACCGGGAAACTCGGCGCCTGACCGGGCGGGAGGTCGACGCCGAACAGTTCGCCCTCGCCTCCATCGATGGTCCAGATCACGGCATCAGGCGGAACTTCGGCTTCAATCAGGGCCCGTGCTGAATCCCGCCACTCCTCGAAGTCGTCCGGCTGGTGCAATCGGACGCGACGCGCATCCACCATCGATTGTCTACCAGTCATTCCCCAACAACCGGTCAAGCAGCAAACAACTCCAATTGCCGATCGGGTTTGGTCACCAGCCGGCGCAGATCGGCGCGGTCCGTCAAAAGAGTTGGACGCCAATCTTCGGTGACAAGAAACGGCCGCACCTTGGCAATCGACACGGTCGTCCGCGCCACATCATCCAGCCGCAGCTTGCGCCAGCGACGCGATGCGATCAGCCGGTCGACAGCCCGGCTTCCCAGACCGGGAACACGCAGCAACATCTCCCGGGGAGCGCGATTGACGTCGACCGGAAAAGAATCGCGAAATTTCAACGCCCAGGCGAGCTTAGGGTCAATATCGCTTGGGAGCATGCCATCGGCTCCGGTCGTGTCCGCAATCTCCGCCGGAGTGAATCCGTAGAACCGCATCAGCCAATCGGATTGATAAAGACGATGCTCCCGAACGAGCGGAGGGCGCTTGAGCGGAAGCACGGCGCTGGCATGCGGGATCGGCGAAAATGCCGAGTAATAGACGCGGCGCAGCCGGAAGCGGCCGTACAGCTCCGACGCTCTTCCCACGATGGCGCGGTCGTCGGCTGAATCCGCGCCGATGATCATCTGGGTCGACTGCCCCGCCGGCGCAAATTTGGGCGCCGATTTGAACCTTTTGCTTTCGTCCTTGGTCTGGACGATCGCACCTTTCACGTCAGCCATCGCGCTTTCGATGCGCGTCGCACTTTTCTCCGGAGCCAGCCGTGCGAGGCCGTCATTAGTCGGCAGCTCGATGTTGATCGAGACCCGGTCCGCAAAGAAGCCGGCCTGCCGCACCAGTTCCGGATCAGCGTCAGGAATTGTCTTCAGGTGAATATAGCCGCGGAAATCATGATCTTCGCGAAGTGATCGCGCCACCTCGACCAGCTGTTCCATGGTGTAGTTGGACGACCGGATGATTCCGGACGAAAGAAACAGGCCTTCGATATAGTTGCGCTTGTAGAAGGCGATCGTCAGCTGGACCTCCTCCACCGTGAACCGCGCCCGCCGCACGTTCGAGCTGCGGCGGTTGATGCAATAATGGCAGTCGAAAATGCAGCTGTTGGTCAGCAACACCTTGAGCAGGCTGATGCACCGCCCGTCCGGAGCATAGGCATGGCAAATGCCCATGCCCTCGCTTGACCCCACGCCTTTGCCGGATCGACTGTCCCTCTTCGAACTGCCCGACGAGGCGCAGGATGCATCATATTTCGCCGCATCGGCCAGCAGCGACAGCTTTTCCGATGTCGTAAGCCTGGACACATGTTCTACTTATGTTCCGGACAAGTGATTGTCTAGTCCGAAGCGATCATCAGTCGTTTTCACCAGGCCCGATCGTCACTGGCCGCACCTCAGACCAATCTACAACCAACGTCCGCGCGCATATCCGCCAGCGGCCGCCCTGCAGCCGGTAGCGATCCTGATAGCGGATGGCCCATACCAGGATCGCGTGACCTCCGCCGTCGGAGGCCGGCTTCATGACGTGGCTAGCGGTGGAATACGTTTCTCCCTCTGCCTCGCCATCCTTCACCCTGGCGGTCAGGTTGTGGACCAGGTGCTGCGTCATGACGTACATGTCGCGCAGCATCGCCGGGCTTTGTTGCACCTCGCCCAGACCCTCCACTCGGAATCCCGGTCCGATCACCACCACATCGTCGGTAAGGATGTCCTCGAGCAGTTCAGGCGCATTGCGATCCATCGCTCGCGCATAGATTTCGGAGAGTTGCCGCAACTCCGCCAGGAATTCGGCGGGAGGCATCAGAAATTGAACCCGTTGCCGCTGATCACCGGAACATTCGTCCAAGTGCCCCTCGGATCGCGATACCAGCCGCCCGCTGCCAGCGCTCCACCATCAACGTGGATCGTCGTTCCGGTGACCCAGGCGGCATAGTCGGACGCAAGAAACATCGCCGCTCCAGCAATATCATCGGGCTGACCAAATCTGCCGAGAGGGATCCAGCGGGGAATGTTGCTGCGGTGCTCTGGCGCAATCATCGCATGAACCGGCACCTGGGGCGTATCGGTCGTCTCCGGAGCGATTGCATTGACCCGGATTCCGCGCGGCCCAAGCTCCAGCGCGAGGCTGCGCGTAAAGCCCGTGATCGCATGCTTGAAGGCCGAGTAGACTGCTGTCATCGGAATGCCCCGGAACGCTTCGATCGACGAGATGGAGATGATGCTTCCACCGCTGCGCAGCGTTGGGATCACCGCTCGTGAAGCGAGAAACACCGACTTGAGGTTAATCGCATAGAGCGCCTCGATGTCATCATCGCTGTGCTGCTCGAACGGCTTTGCAATGCCCATGAAGTGGCCAACATTGTTGACCAGCACGTCCAAGCCGCCGAACGCTTCCACGCCCTGGCGAACCAGATCTTCGATTGCGGACCGATCGCGCGCGTCGGCGATCTGGACGATCGCGCGGACCCCTGCGGCATCCAGAATCTCCTGGGTCGCGGCAACCCTGTCCGCGTCAATTTCAGCGATCACCAACTGAGCCCCTGCACGGCCGAAGGACTCCGCAATTGCCTTGCCAATGCCGGCGCCGCCGCCAGTGATGAGAACCGTCTTGCCACTGAAATCGAACATGGTTCCTCCAGTTCAACCCCTCAGGGCGATGATAGGCGAAGCGATCCGCCGCTAACCGCTCAACGCCTGCCCTTCCGGTCCGCCGCGGTTGAGCTTGTCCGGCAAAGGTTGCCCGCTCGGCGTGAACTCAAGTGATATGGAGTTGATACAATAGCGCTGACCCGTCGGCGGCGGGCCATCGGGGAAAACATGGCCTTGGTGAGCGCCGCAGCGAGCGCAGACGATCTCCGTCCGGACCATTCCAGGACTAGTGTCACGAATCTCTCGGAGGTGATCCTCGGCGAACGGGGAGGTGAAGCTCGGCCAGCCGGTCCCGCTGTCGAACTTCTCGCCGGCCCTGAACAGCGGCAGGCCGCAGAGCCGGCAAGTAAAAACGCCCATTCGCTTTTCGTTGAGGAAGCCACCGCAGAATGGAGCCTCGGTCCCGTGCTGAAGCAGCACGTGGCGCTCCTCCGCACTGAGGTCCGCCTCAAGCTCATGCAGCTGCGCGTCGGTGGGCGGGGCAAGGTCGAATTGGCTCATTGAGGTGTCCATCTCATCTCCTCCGATCAGCGAGCAGCAGCATCGTGCATGCCGAACTGAGCAACCACTTCGGCCACGGCATTTGCAACATCATGCCGATCATATCCGAGCAGCGCCACTTCCTGCGCATCAGGCTCATAGCGGATCCAGTTGCCCCGACCCTGAGGGATGGCCATGTCCGGCAGCAATGGATGCGGTTCATCGCGCTCCTGCGGCAGATCGGGGTTGCCGGCCGCTTTGAAGAACAGGCCGAAATAGTCGGCGAAGCTCATCGTCTCGTCCCCGACCAGATAGGCTTTTCCGCTCTCGCCGCGCAGCAACGCCCCTTCGAGCGCCTGGCTGAGGGATTTGAACGACATAAAGTTGGTGCCTCCAGCCGGAGCAAAGGCCGGGATCGGCAGCCTCCCTTCCGCCCAGGCGACGTATGGCTCGAAAATCGCGCTTGGCAAACCGTGCACTGCGCCCACCATGAAGGGAGCGTTGACACTGATCACGTCGAAGCCCGGCCGTGCTTCGGCCCGGGCACCCTCGCACGCCAACCTGCGCGACCGGATGTAGCCGTTATTGGCTTCGAGCTCGGGTGCAGCCTGAGGATAGAAGCTGCCGAGTTGGATAAGCCGCTTGACCTTCGCGTCGCGAGCCGCCCGCGCGAAGGCGGGAACCGCCTCAATGTTGGCGCGGTCGAGATGATCCTGGGCGCTGCTGTTGGGCGGAATATGGCGGGGATCATTGCCTGCCGCGAAAATGACCGCGTCGAACCCTTGCAAGCGATCCGACGAAAAATCGCCCGCGACATAGTCCCCCTGGAGAAATGGCATCGACGCCATCGGAGTCTCGGCGGGTGCCGGGTTCCGGGCGCCAATCGCGACCTCATGCCCTTTCTGCGCCAGATAATCGGCGGCGTGTCCCCCCAACGCGCCGGTCCCACCAACGACAAGCAGTCTCATCCCTGCGTTCCTCCCGAGCTAGTGGTCTGGCATACCCTTCCGTCGCGGCTTGTTGTGAAACTCAGGCCTGGCCCAACAGTTGCCTTGCCTGGGAAGACAGTACCGGTGCGCGCTGCTGCTGGAAGAAGTCGATCCGCCGTTCGACGGCCTGCTTCGTCATGTCAGGCTGAGTATCCGCCCAGAAACGATTCTCGGCGATCTTGCGCACGATTTCGGCGCAGCCCTCTTCCAGCTCCATCCCGTAGGCCTTCATCATGTCGTGCATGACCTTGCGGTGGCCGGATGCCGCTGCCGGCTCCCCTGCCCCACCGGCAGCATCAAAAATGCTCGTCTTGAGCATGCCTGGGATCACCGAGCAGACATGGATCGGAGCGTTGGCGAGTTCCATTTCGAGATAGAGACATTCGCTGAACGACTGAACCGCATGCTTGGTCATGATGTAGGCCGTCTGAGTCGGCATCATGCCAAACCCGCCGATTGAAGACAGGTTGGCGATCCACGCTTCTTCCCCGCTTTTCAACATGCCTGGGATGAAGGCACGGCAGCCATGGACGACGCCATGAATGTTGATGTTCAACGTCGCTTCCCAGCGCTCAAGCGGGATCTCCCAGCTCAACCCGATTGTCTCGATGCCGGCGTTATTCACCAGCACGCGGACGGAACCATGCTTGGCGAATACATCAGCGGCCAGCCGGTCGAGCTCTGCGGGCTTTGAGACGTCGACCACCATCGCATCCGCCTTGCCGCCCGATTCCCGAATCCCGGCCGCGACTTGCTCGGCTCGGTCGCCCGAGATGTCCGTGACCACCACCGTCATTCCCACCGCGGCAAGCCGGCGGGAAATCCCCATGCCGATGCCTGCGCCAGCTCCCGTGACAACCGCGACTCCGCCAGCGAATTTCTCTTGTTCGAGGGACATATCAACTCCTGATAGGGAAAGGGATTCTGACCAATGGCGGGCGACAATGGCGATGCGCATCCGCTAGGTCGATCCAAAAATTCATTGAAGGGAATGAGCCCGCAGTCAGCCGGCAAACCGCCGCTCGGGCAGACCACGGATGCCGAGGCCATGGATCGCAAACAAGCGTCCGTCGAACGGGGTCTCCGGAATTTCACTCGGCATGTTCATGGTCGTGACAAAGAGAATGTCGAGTTCGGGCCCGCCGAACATCAGACTCGTCGGTTTTGGCGTCGGCATGACAATCGCGCGGTCGAGCCTTCCATCCGGCGCAAAGCGGCGCAACTCCCCGACTCCGGTGAAGGCGCCGTTGGTTACGGTCCAGACAAACCCCTTGGAGTCGACGGTGCCGCCATCCGGCACCTCGCGCGCCGCAGTTCGGGCGAATGGGCGCTTGTTACGGGGGATGCCCTGTTCCACGTCCCAATCGTAGGCGGAAATCGTGTCGGTTGTGCTGTCGGTGAAATAGAAAATCCGGTTGTCCGGGCTCCAGCTCGGCCCGTTTGAAATCGAAATCCCAGTCTCGAGCGGGTGAACCGAAAAATCCGGGTCGACCCGGTAGAGCGTCCCGCGCGGATCGCTACGTTCGGGCGGGTCATAAACGGTCTGCATGTCGAGCGAGCCGACGACGAACCGGCCGCGGCTGTCGACTTTGCCATCGTTCAGTCGAACGCCCTCCTTGTTCTGCTCGGGGTGCGCAATCAACTCCAGCTCGCCGCTTTCGAAGTCGAACAGGTGGAGCCCCGTATCGAGCGCGACAATCGCTCCTCCCCTGGCTCTCAGCGCCATCGAGCCGATCACGCCGGGGAGGCGCCACTGCCGCACATCGCTCCCGTCAGCTGAACAGCGCCAGATCTCTCCCGACAGCCCGTCGAGCCAGTACAGCCTCTGCTCGTCAACATCCCAGAGGGGTCCCTCGCCAAGCTTGTTGTTGCAATCGACGCAGACGCTGATGTCCATCATCCACTCCCTACTTTGCGAGCCGCATAGCAGAGAGGCCATGACATATCGAAGCGGCCGGATTGCTGCCTGCGCCAAGGCCGCAGCCCGGTCCTTCAATCCTTGGGCCTTGGCGCTCCTGATCACGATGCGCTAGGGTAAGCAGCGACTTACCTGTGCTTGGCCGGCAGTTGGACGAGGCCAGAGGAGAAGGATCGATGGCAGAATCCGAAATGAGCGTGCAGACAGACATGAAGATGACTGACGCGCGGCCGACCAGGCCGATCGATTTCGCCGGACCGCTTCCGGCCCCGACAACAGACCTGAATCAGATCCGCCGTGACCTGGACGTTGCCGGCTATGCGATCGCCGCCAATGTGTTCAGCCGTGAAACTGCAAAGGAGATGCGCAATTTCCTTGCCGCGGAGATCGAGCGCGAAGAGCAGGCCCACGGGCGGACCAAATATTATACCGACAATGACGATCTCAACCGTCGTATCTCGGGTGCCCTCCTGGTCAACCGCCACAAATTCTTCCGCGATATCCTGGAGCACGAACTTCCGCTGCAGATTACCAAGGAGATCCTTGGACCCCAGACGCTCAACGAATCTTTTCTCGTCCACAGCTTCGGCGCCAATGTCACGCGTCCGGGCAGCGGCCAGCAGGGAATTCACCGCGACCGGGCGGGTGCCGTGCCACTGTCAGCCGGACCGGCTCAGACCCGTTTCATTTGGTGCCTCGACGATTTCGTGAACGAAAATGGCGCAACCCGCGTGGTCCCGGGAAGCCACCGCGACACCGAACCACAGGATTGGTCGGTCTACTATGAGTCCGTGCCCGCCGAGGCGCCCGCCGGGTCCGTCCTGATCTACACCGACATGCTGCTTCACGGTACCGGCGCCAATGTCTCCGACCATCTCGAACGCGCCGGGCTCATCATTGGCTACTGCCCGCCCTGGTGGAAGCCGATGATCAACTTCCCGATGACGACCGATCCTTCCGTGTTGAAGGATTCGTCCGTCACTCTTCGGCAGCTGCTCGGCTACAGCTCGGTCTCGGTCGGCTTCGTCATGAGCCACACGCCCGGGGGCGGCACCGCCCACGGGTCCTCCATCTCGCCGCACTCGATGGCCCGGCCCCAGAGGTTGTCGTCGATGGAGTACACCTTCTCCTTCGTCGCCTGGATCGGGATGCCGTGGTCGTAGGCGTAG
>CAMLKX010000091.1 GCA_946480515.1 uncultured Sphingomonadaceae bacterium
TTCATCGCCGTCTTGCGCAGCAGGGCGTAGGCATCCGGTTCGGACAAGCCGCGGCTGTTCATCAGCAGGGCCTTGGCACGCTCGATCGTTTTGCGCTCGCTAAGGGCGGTCCGGGCTTCCTCAAGCTCTGACTGAATCCTCGCGAACGCTCCAAAGCGACGGATCGCCAGGTCCATGATCGGTTTGACGCGCTCCTTGCGCAGGCCGTCGACCACATATGCCGAAACGCCAGCATCGATCGCGGCGCCGATCATCGTATCGTCAGATTCATCGACAAACATGGCAATCGGCTTCGCCAGAGCCTTGCTGACGACCAGCATCTCTTCAAGCGTGTCGCGGCTCGGACTTCCGAGGTCCATCAGCACCACGTCTGGAGCGAGCCGCTCGATCCGCGCGACGAAGGCACCAAAGGGCGGGATCAGGTGGATATCCTCGTAGCCCGCCTCGCGCAGCCCGGCCTCGAGCACCGCCGCCCGTTGACCGCTGTCATCGACGATGACGATCCGCACCGCTACCCTTCTTCAGTCATTGCGCCGGCGCGGAATGCCATGCTGCACCGCACAAATAAAGAGCAGTTAGATGCAGGGGTCGAACAGCTCGATCGGATCGTTCGCGCCGGTCTCCCAACTTGCCGCTTCTGCGAGGCTGGTCCCGTCGAGAATCCCGGCGCTGCTTTCCCGCACGAGGGCCATGATCTTGCGAATGGCGCAGGTCCGCTCGTCGGTGCAATCTCCGCAATTGGAATAGAAGTGAACGCTCGCGCACGGCACGAGGGCGATCGGACCCTCGAGGTGCCGCACCACATCGCCGAAGCTGATGCGATCAGGTGAAATCGCAAGGGTATAGCCTCCACCCGGCCCGCGGATGCTCTGAACCATTCCAGCCTTCTTCAGTTCGAGCATGATCAGTTCAAGGTACTTGCGCGGGATCGCCTGGCTTTGTGCGATGGTGGCAAGCTGAACCGGCTTGCCGACTTCGCTTTCCGCCAGAAGGAGGAGAGCCCGCAGGGCGTAACGCGTTCGTTGGGAGATCATGCTCACCGCTGTAGGAGGTCGCGGCATCTGCACTCAAGCAAAATCCTAAAGCCGAGCGGGAATTCAGGGTTCAAAACACTAGTTGACTAGTAGGGTATAAGAGTTTAGCGATTCGGCATCCAAGGGGAGTTGACCAAATGCGTCTTCATCATCGATTCGCCGCGAGCCTGGTTGCGCTGGCGCTCATCACGACTCCGGTCGCGGCCCAGGCGGCTCCGGGCCAGCTGCTGAACGTCTCCTACGATCCCACTCGGGAGCTTTATCAGGCAATCAACGCGCGCTTCGCGGCCAAGTGGAAAGCCCAGTCCGGTCAGTCGGTCACCATCCGGCAGAGCCACGGCGGGTCGGGCAAGCAGTCCCGCTCGGTGATCGACGGCCTCCCGGGCGACGTCGTCACTCTTGCGCTCGGGTACGACATCGACGCGATCGCTCAGCGCGGACTGATCAACTCGGGCTGGCAGAAGCGCCTGCCGAACAACAGCTCGCCCTATTACTCCACGATCGTCTTCGTCGTCCGGAAGGGCAATCCGAAGAACATCAAGGACTGGAATGACCTGGTGCGCCCTGGGGTGAAAGTGATTACTCCGAACCCGAAGACCAGCGGCGGCGCTCGCTGGAATTATCTCGCGGCGTGGGGCTATGCACAGCGCAAGCTCGGTTCTGCGGCCAAAGCCAAGGACTTCCTGGTCCAGCTGTTCCGAAACGTGCCAGTGCTGGATAGCGGCGCGCGTGGATCAACCACCACCTTCGCCGAGCGCGGGCAGGGCGACGTCCTGCTTGCCTGGGAAAATGAAGCCTACCTGATCACCAACAAGATGAGCCGGGGCAAGTTCGAGATCGTCAATCCGTCGGTCTCGATCCTCGCCGAGCCGCCGGTGACGGTGGTCGACAAGGTCGTCGACAAGAAGGGCACCAGGGCGGCTGCGGAAGCCTATCTGAAGTATCTCTACACGCCCGAGGCGCAGGAGATCATTGCCCAGAATTATTACCGTCCGCGCAACGCGGCAGTCGCGGCGAAGTATCGCGCACGGTTCGCCAACATCCCGCTGCTGCAGATCGACCGCAACTTCGGCGGCTGGGCCAAGGCGCAGCGGGCGCACTTTAACGACGGCGGTCTGTTCGATCAGATCTTCGAAGCCGCAAAGAAATAACCGGGGTCCGGACGGCGGGGCGCCACGACTCCCGGCGCCCCGCCCACTGGTAAGATAAGGGGAACATTCATGAGAATTCTGCTTCTGGGCAGCGCCTCGCTGCTCGCCCTCGCCACGCCTGCGTACGCGCAGGATGAGCCGAGTGCCGATGCCGCCGCCAGCGAGCAGGGGGTGATCGACACGCTGGTCGATGACGCTCCCGCGGCCGAGGCCGCTCCTGCGCCTACCGGCGACCCGGTGCTCGATCGTCTGAACGCGCTCGAAGCCCGGCTCAAGCAGGTCGAGGCCCGCAACAAGCAACTCGAAGAGCAGGCCGAACTGAACCAGGACCGGATCGAGAGTGTCGAGGTCCGCGCCGCCAAGGCCGCGCAGTTCACCTGGGGTCCGTCCTTCAGCGAGCCGACCGGATCGTTCACCTTCAAGCCGCGCGGCGTGATCCAGGCGGACCTCGCGTTGTTCAAGGAGCGCGAGGGCGGATACGACTACAACAACGGAACCGCCTTCCGCCGCGCCCGGCTCGGCTTCGACGGCACCGCGTTCAAATGGTTCAACTATCGCGCCGAGGTCGAGTTCGCCGGCAATGCCGTGCAGCTGCTCGACTTCTATGTTCAGTACACCAAGATCCCGAAAACGCTGATCACGCTTGGCCAGCACAAGGCGCCGTTCGGGCTCGAGGCGAACAACAGCGACAGCTACAATATCTTCCTTGAGCGCGGCATGTTCACCAATGCGTTCGGCAATGCCGGTGCAGAACGCCGCATCGGCGCCTCGGTCGCCTATGCGCCCAAGGAGAACCTCAATCTAGCGGCCGGCATCTTTGGCGAGAGCGAGGCGATTGGGCGTGCCGGAGGCACCATTTCGGGCACCAACAATCGGGTCCCCGATGAAAGCTGGGGCTTCAACGGCCGCGCGACTTGGGAACCGCTGTTTGACACGGCGGGGGGCCGGATCATCCACGTCGGGGCTTCGGCGTATTACCGGACTGCCCTTCGCTCGGGTGACATCGAAGATGCGGTTCGCTTGACCGACCGGCCGAACGTCCGGGTCGACAATGGCAACATCGCCGATTCCGGAGTGATCGGCGCCGTAGGCGGCCACCCGGACTTCGGCGGCGGAGCCCCGGTCAAGTCGCTGAAATATGGCGGGGTCGAGGCCGCGGCCGTGTTTGGACCGATCACCCTGGCAGGTGAATATGGCAAGCTGTGGCTTGATCGCGCAGATGCCGACAATCTCAGCTTCCACGGCTTCTATGGCTTCGCGAGCTGGTTCATCACCGGCGAGACGCGGCCGTTCAAGGGCGGCAACTTCGACCGCATCCGTCCCCGCACCGAATTCGCCAAGGACGGATTGGGCGCGTTCGAACTGGCGGCCCGCTACGACAAGATCGATCTGTCGGATACGCCGGGCTGCCGCTCGACCACAATCACCTCAGCCTGCTCCGTCCTCAACACGGCGGCCGGAAATGAGGCAAAGAGCGTGACTCTCGGGCTGAATTGGTATTTGAACCCCTACCTCAAATTCATGGTCAACTGGATAAGGTTCAGCGGCGACAATACCCCGCTTGATCCCGAAGGAAACGCCACGCCGTCTGATACGAGCGATGATGCTAGAAAAACGAAGGGTGATGCGTTTGCCGGTCGTCTCCACCTGGACTTCTGATTGATGGCGACCGTGGCACATGCGGTCGGCACTGCTCGGCCCCGGAGGCGCAACGCGCTTCCGGGGCTCGGCCTGTCTTTGGGCATCACGCTCAGCTGGCTGTCGATCATCGTCCTGCTGCCGCTGTCGGCAGCCTTCATCAAAAGCATGGCCAACGGCCTCGACGCGTTCGTCAACGCGGCCTTTTCGGAGCGGGCGCTCGCGGCCTACCGCTTGAGCTTCGGCGCCGCTCTCGCGGGTGCGGCGATCAACGCGGTGTTTGGCCTCATCGTCGCCTGGGTGCTCGTGCGCTACGACTTCCCCGGCAAGAAGCTGTTCAACGCCATCGTCGATCTGCCGTTCGCGCTTCCGACGGCGGTGGCCGGCATCGCGCTGACCGCGATCTATGCGGATACCGGACCAATCGGCTCGCTGCTCGCTCCCTACGGCATCCGCCTCGCCTACAATCCCGCGGGCGTTGTCATCGCACTGACCTTCATCGGTCTCCCATTCGTCGTGCGAACCGTAGAACCCGTGCTCGCGCAACTTTCGAAGGAAGTGGAGGAAGCGGCGATCACTTTGGGAGCGACCCGCCTGCAGACGTTCGCGCGGGTGATCGTGCCGAGCTTGCTGCCGGCGCTCGCGACCGGTTTCGCGCTCGCCTTTGCGCGCGGCGCGGGGGAATATGGGTCGGTGATCTTCATCGCCGGCAACATGCCGTTCAGCTCGGAGATTGCGCCGCTGCTGATCATCACTCAGCTCGAAGAATATGATTATGCCGGCGCCACCGCGATCGCGGTGGTGATGCTGCTGATCTCGTTCGCGATGCTGTTCGTCCTCAACCTGCTGCATCATTGGCAGGTCAGGAGGAGCGCATGAGCCGCTTTCGCTCTCCGCTGCAGGAATCCGCTTGGGCCCGCCGCGGCTTGATCCTCGTTGCGCTGCTTTACGTCGGAGTGTTGTTGCTGTTCCCGCTGTTTACGGTCTTCCAAGGCGCGTTCTCGGCAGGGCTGGAGATGTGGCGGGAGTCGATCCAGGAACCGGATGCCGTCGCTGCGATCAAGCTGACGTTGCTCGTGGCGGCAATCGCCGTGCCCTTGAACGTCGTGTTTGGCGTGTCCGCTGCGTGGGCCATCGCCAAGTTCGAGTTTCCGGGCAAGGCCGCGCTCGTCACCTTGATCGATCTGCCTTTCTCGGTGTCGCCGGTCGTCTCTGGGCTGATCTACGTCCTGATGTTCGGGGCGCAGGGCTGGTTTGGGCCGTGGCTGCAGGACCATGACATCGCGATCATCTTCGCTCTTCCCGGACTGGTGCTGGCCACCGTATTCGTCACTTTCCCATTCGTTGCCCGAGAGCTGATTCCGCTGATGACTGCTCAAGGGCGGTCGGAAGAGGAAGCGGCCATGACACTCGGGGCGAGTGGATGGCAGGCCTTCTGGCACGTTACCCTGCCGAACATCCGCCTTGGCCTGTTGTACGGCGTGTTGCTGTGCAACGCGCGGGCCATGGGTGAGTTTGGCGCAGTGAGCGTCGTTTCTGGTCATATTCGCGGCGAAACCAACACGATGCCGCTTCACATCGAGGTGCTCTACAATGAGTATAACTTTGTCGCCGCCTTCGCAGTCGCCTCCCTCCTTGCTCTTCTCGCACTCGTCACCATCGCTGCGAAAAGCTTCATCGAGTGGCGATACCGCGATTCGATTGCCGCGCTCGGCCACTAAGGTGTCGATTGCGATTGACGGCCTCACCAAGCGGTTCGACGTGCACGCCGCTTTGCATGGGGTTTCGCTGACGATCGACGATGGCGAGTTCGTCGCCCTGCTGGGCCCGTCCGGGTCGGGCAAGACGACGCTGCTGAGGATCATCGCCGGGCTCGATTTCGCCGACGACGGTCACGTCCGCTTTGGCGAGGAGGACATCACCAACCTTCCGGCGGCCAAGCGCAACATCGGATTCGTGTTCCAGCATTATGCGTTGTTCGGACACATGACCGTGGCGAAGAACATCGCGTTCGGGCTGGACGTGCTTCCTCGCCGCGACCGCCCGTCCAAGGCGCAGGTTGCGGAGCGCGTCGAGGAGTTGCTCAAGCTGGTGCAGCTCGAAGGCTATGGCAGCCGCTATCCGGCGCAATTGTCCGGTGGCCAGCGCCAACGGGTGGCGTTGGCCCGAGCGCTTGCGCGCAAGCCGCGCTTCCTGCTGCTCGACGAGCCGTTCGGGGCATTGGACGCGAAGGTCCGGCGCGAGCTGCGCACCGCTCTGCGCCAGATTCATGAGGAGCTCGGCCTGACGTCCATCTTCGTGACTCATGATCAGGAAGAGGCCCTGGAGCTTGCCGATCGCGTGGCGATTCTCAACGCAGGGCAGGTCGAGCAATTCGCTCCGCCCGCCGTGATCCGCAGCGTTCCCGCGACCCCGTTCGTGCGGGAGTTTCTCGAATAGGTCTTGGCGCGCCGTCCCCGGCAAGCCATGAAGCGCGAACTGCGGCAGCTTCGGGGGAACCATCGTGCGCAAGATTTATCCTGACGCGGCTGCTGCGCTCGACGGACTGCTGTTCGACGGAATGACGATCGCCGCGGGCGGATTCGGTCTGTGCGGCGTTCCTGAGCGGCTGATCGATGCGATTCAGGCCAGCGGCGTCAAGGACCTGACCTTCGCTTCGAACAATGCCGGCATCGACAATGAGGGGCTGGGGAAGCTCCTTCGCAGCCGTCAGGTGCGCAAAATGATCTCGTCTTACGTCGGCGAGAACAAGGAGTTTGAACGGCAATATCTGGCGGGCGAACTCGAAGTTGAGTTCAGTCCGCAAGGCACGCTGGCCGAACGGATGCGCGCAGGTGGGGCGGGGATCGCCGGCTTCTACACCAAGACCGGGGCGGGAACCGTTGTCGCCGAGGGCAAGGAGGTGAAGGAATTCGACGGGGAGATGTATGTCCTCGAGCGGGGCATTCGCACTGACCTGTCGATCATCAAGGGGTGGAAGGCCGACGAGAGCGGCAACCTGACGTTCCGCAAGACTGCCCGAAACTTCAATCATCCCGCCGCGACCTGCGGCAAGATCTGCGTGGCCGAGGTCGAGGAGATCGTGCCGGTCGGGACCCTCGATCCCGACTCCATCCACCTTCCATCCATCTATGTGAAGCGGCTGATCTGCGGCGCGCCCTACGACAAGAAGATCGAGTTCGTGACCACTCGCGAAAGGACAGCAGCCTGATGCCGTGGGATCGTAACCAGATCGCGGCGCGGGCGGCGAAGGAGCTGAAGGACGGCTATTACGTCAACCTCGGCATCGGCATTCCGACGCTGGTTGCGAACAACATCCCAGCAGGCATGACCGTCACGCTGCAGAGTGAAAACGGGATGCTTGGCATTGGGCCGTTTCCCTACCCGGATGAGGTCGACGCCGACCTGGTCAATGCTGGCAAGCAGACCATCAGCCAGCTCCCGGAAACCAGCTTCTTCAGCTCAGCCGACAGCTTTGCGATGATCCGCGGTGGCCACATCGACCTGACGGTGCTCGGCGCAATGGAAGTGTCCGAGCGCGGGGATATCGCTAACTGGATGATCCCCGGCAAGATGATCAAGGGGATGGGCGGGGCGATGGACCTCGTTGCCGGGGTCAAGAAGATCATCGTCGTCATGGAGCATAC
>CAMLKX010000092.1 GCA_946480515.1 uncultured Sphingomonadaceae bacterium
GTTGTCGGTGAGATCGGCCCAGGTGCCTGCAACACCCGGCACCTGCGCCTGGCCGCCGAGCTTGCCCTCCGTGCCGACCTCGCGCGCCACCCGGGTCACCTCCGAGGCGAAACCGTTGAGCTGATCGACCATGGTGTTGATCGTGTTCTTGAGTTCGAGGATCTCGCCCTTCACGTCGACGGTGATTTTCTTCGAGAGGTCGCCCTTGGCGACCGCCGTCGTCACTTCGGCGATGTTGCGGACCTGGCCGGTCAGGTTGTCGGCCATCAGGTTCACATTATCGGTCAGGTCCTTCCAGGTGCCGGCGACGCCTTCCACTCGCGCCTGACCGCCCAGCTTTCCTTCCGTACCCACTTCCCGGGCGACACGAGTCACCTCGCTGGCGAACGCGTTTAGCTGGTCGACCATCACGTTGATGGTGTTCTTCAGCTCCAGGATTTCACCCTTCACCTCCACGGTGATCTTCTTGGACAGGTCGCCGCGCGCCACGGCGGTCGTCACCTCGGCGATGTTGCGGACCTGACCCGTGAGGTTGGTCGCCATTGCGTTCACATTGTCGGTAAGGTCCTTCCAGGTGCCTGCAACGCCCTTCACGTTCGCCTGACCGCCCAGCTTGCCTTCGGTGCCGACTTCGCGGGCCACGCGCGTCACTTCCGAGGCGAAGCTGGCGAGCTGTTCCACCATGGTGTTCACAATCTTGCCGATCCGCAGGAACTCACCGCGCAGCGGTCGCCCATCGATCTCGACGGTCATGCTTTGAGAAAGATCACCCTTGGCCACGGCCCCGATGACCCGGGCAACCTCCGCGGTCGGCTGGACCATGTCCTCGATCAGCTCGTTTACGGCGCGCACGGACGTTTCCCAGCCGCCGCGCGCGTTCTTCAGCCGCCCGCGCTGGGTGATCTTTCCTTCCTTGCCGACGACTTTGGAGAGGCGCTCGAATTCCTGCGCCATTTCTTCATTGAGAGAGACGACTTCATTGAACAGAGCGCAGATTTCGCCGTCGGCGCCGTCAACCTCTTCGGGCAGGCGCACGCTGAAATCACCCCGTCGCAGTGCACGAAGCGCGGTGACGAGCTGGCGGCGATCGATGAAGTCCCGCGGGGCCTGAATGTTCACTGGGGCTCTCTCCGTCTCGGCTGATCTCCCCCGCCCGGTTGAACATTGGCAGCCCCCCGGCTGCCCTGAACCCATGTATCGCGGAAATGGGTTTCCGCTTTCTGAATATATAGCCGGTCCCTTGAACTTCTCCAGAGGATTTGGAGCGGACGAGGCCGTCCATCAGCGCGGTTTTGCAATTGCAATCAGCCGGGGAAGTGCAAATCAGTCGACGACTGTCATAGGCTTTACTGCCGGACCATTGAGCACCTGCCCATCCGGCGAGAATTGGGATCCGTGACAGGGGCAATCCCAGCACTTCTCGAACCCATTCCAGTGCACCAGGCAGCCCGCATGGGTGCACACGGCCGAGTGGCGGGTGATCTGGCCATCCTGGCCGCGGTAAACAGCGACCTTCGCCATGCCGCTCCGCATGATTCCGCCTTCACCGCGGTCAAGCTCATCTTCCGATCCGATTTCTCCCGGCCCGAGATGCTCGAACAAATTCTTCGCGACTCCGGCCTGACCGCGCGCGAACTCGCCGGTGGCAGTCAGGCTAAGGCCCTTGCGATCCGGTGCGAGCACCGGCGCGAAGCGACTGTCCTTTCCGATGATGAGGGGAACAATGGTCAGGCTGCCAGCGACACCATTGGTAATTCCCTGGCCGCTGTCGCCGGTATGGATGTAGATGTTCTTGTTGCCCGGGTTACGGCCTGAGTAGGGCATGAAGTCGATCGGCTCGAGCACCTGGCCCGACCAGCGATATTCAACATTTCCGAACATCGGATAGCGCTTGCGGGTCCATTCCGTGAGGCGCCCAAACCGCTCGTCCGCATCATTGGCTTCGCCGCTTCGGTGATCTTCGCCACCGACGATCAATAGGTCGCTGGTTTCATCCACTTCCTGGATGCGGACGTAGTGATAGGCCTCATAGGTATCCCACAGCAGAATGTCGGGAACCGAGTGCGGTCCGGCAATTGCTTGGTGTGGATCGTGACTTTGTCGTTGACCGGCGAGTTGGTCGCGAAGACCGCCGCTCTGGCGACAATCGCGGCCCCATTTTCGGTTTCGATCCGCACGCGGTCCGCTCCCGCATCATCGCTGACATAGGCGGTGTTTGCGTAGAGTCGGCCGCCTCTGTTGAGGATCGCGTCGGCAAGCCCGCGCAGATAACGGGTCGGGTGGAAGCGTCCCTGATTGGGGAAACGCAGGCAGCGGCCCGTGTCGAGTCCCGGAACCGGTGCGCTGTCCGCCCATTCGACCTCGACCCCGATGCGGCGGCAGACCTCATATTCCTTCTGAAGGTCGGCGATCGGGCCTTCCTCGGTGGGAATGAGATAGCCATCGAGTCGGCGAAACTGGCAATCAATCCCTTCTTCGCGGCAGATCGACTCGATCCGGTTGACCGCGGCGACTTGGCTCTCGTGATAGAGTTGCGCTTCCTCATCGCCGCGGGCGTTGACCAGTTCTGAGTAAAAATCATCCAGTTCGGTCGCGAGGTGGGCTGTCGTCCTGGCAGTCATTCCATTGCCGATGCTACCGCGATCGATCACCACCACGGAGCGGCCAAGCCGCGACAGTTCATAAGCAGTGGACAAACCCGCGATTCCGGAGCCGATGACCACCACATCGCAGCTTTCGTCCTTCGTTAGGGGTGGCGCGTCGAAGATGGGGCTCTCTTGCATCCAGAACGACACGCTGTGTTCGTTGCCGACGTTCATCATCACGCTCCCGATCTGAAGGGCTCGGTAACGCACAACCACGGGCTGGCGGTTCCGAAGCGCGGGTTAGCGGCCAATGTGGGGCAGCCTACGGTCGCTCTGTTCTTCTTTTGTTCGGATGGGCTATGATCCAGACATGGATAGCGCGCCATCGAGGAAGATCATCCACATCGACATGGACGCGTTCTTCGCGTCGGTGGAGCAGCGGGATAATCCGAGCCTTCGCGGCAAGCCGGTGGCAGTCGGGCATGCCGCCACACGCGGGGTCGTCGCCGCAGCGAGTTACGAGGCCCGCCAGTTCGGGGTCCGCTCGGCGCTGCCCTCGGTCACAGCCCTGAAGCGCTGTCCCGAGCTGATCTTCGTCGCGCCCCGCTTCGAAGTGTACAAAGCCGTATCGCGTCAGATTCACGAGATTTTCGCGCAATATACGAAGCTCATCCAGCCGCTGTCCCTTGATGAGGCCTATCTCGATGTCACCGACAACCTCCAGGGCCTGCCAACGGCATGGACAACAGCACGGGCAATCCGTGAGGACATCCATCGGGAAACAGGGCTCACCGCGTCGGCCGGCATTTCGTACAACAAGTTCCTGGCGAAGCTCGCTTCGGATCAGCGCAAGCCGAATGGGCAGTTTGCAGTGACACCTGAGATGGGACCCGCTTGGGTTGCTGGCCTCTCGATCGAGCGGTTCCACGGCGTTGGTCCAGCGACCGCGCGAAAGATGCACGAGCTGGGGATCGCGACCGGGGCCGACCTGCGGGGAAAATCGGTGGAGTTCCTGCGGCAGCATTTCGGGAGCGCCGCGCACTGGTATCATGGCATCGCCCGCGGCGAGGATCACCGCCAGGTTCGCCCCGACCGAATTCGCAAATCTTCAGGCTCAGAGACGACCTTCCATGAAGACTTGGAGGATCCCGAGGCCATTGAAGCGGGCGTACTAGCCATGGCGGACGATGTGTGGTCCTGGTGCGAGTCCTCGAAGGCCTTCGGGCGCACCATCACCGTGAAGGTCAAGTATCAAGATTTTCAGCTGATCACGCGCAGCCGCACCCATCCGGCGGTCCTCACCAGTCAGGCCGCGTTGCACCAAGCCAGTCTCGCCCTGATCCGCTCTGTCTTTCCGCCAGTGAAGCCAGTCAGGCTGGTGGGTGTCACAGTGTCCAACTTCATGGCGACTTCGGCGGAACTAGGCGACCAGCTGTCGCTGCTACGTGGGTAGGGCGTCCTGTTTAGCGCTCGAGACGTCGTCAGCAGGTGGCGGTGCTGTCAGTCTAACGACAACTTGTCTCCGGTAGACGCAGCTAAGACTTTAGCCGCCACGCCTCAGCTCATGACCATCTGCCATTCAGCCAGTGCGGCTGAGCGGCGAAGCTTGTAAGTCTGGCGGTCAACGAGGTGGCGCTCCTGGTTGAAATGGTTGTGGACCTGAGCGTGAACGGAGCTGAACTTCTGTAGCGTCTTCATCCGGCGGAACCTAAGCATCGCTCGCTCTCGTCGTCGGAATGGAAGGTGTGCGTTCTCCACCCTGTTGTTGAGCCAGCGACCGACCTCTTGCTTGTGAGCGTTACCGATGTCGGTCATGGCCGCGCCGTACGAACGCAAGGCGTCCGTGATGACCATCTCAGGCCTGCCGTAGCGCTTCATCGCCTTCTTCATGAACCGGAGCGCGGCGGCCTTGTCGCGGGTCTTGGTAGCGAGGGATTCCAGTATCTCACCCTCGTGATCCACCGCCCGCCACAGGTAGTGCATCTCACCCCCGATCTTCACGTACATCTCGTCCAAGTGCCAGCGCCACTGGCGGAAGCCGCGCATGCGGGATGCACGCTGCTTGCGGATCTCGCTTGCGAACAGCGGACCGAAACGCGTCCACCAAAGCCGCACCGTCTCATGGCAGATGTCGATCCCACGCTTGAACAGCAGATCATCGACGTTCCGCAGCGACAGCGGGAAGCGGACATACATCATCACGACCAAACGGATCACTTCGGGTGAGGAATTTAAGTACCGGAACGGGTTGGCAGACTTGCTCATCCCCCCCGCTAGCAGGCCGCGTACCTACCGGCCAACTTGCTTTGACAGCTCCCGATCCGCGCTTATCTGAGTAGTCCAGGAATAAGGTCGATTCCTACACCACGGGTGTTCAGGCAGGCACAGCCTCGGAAGTGGAGGCATACGAAGATGAGCCAGATAACATGGTCACGTCGAATGCCATGGCGAGCGCTTGGCACCCTTCGGCATTGAAGTGAAGATGGTCGCCCAAGTCATAGGCCGGGAGCAAACGGGACGGACGGTCGGGATCACGTACAGCAGCGTCGAAGTCCACGAACCCGTCCGCTCCGTTCGATGACCTGATCCAAGAGTTAACTGCTTGCCGGCAGTCCTCCTTTTCAGGAGAGTAATGCTCGGAATCCTCGAATGGCGTGATAGTGCCGAGTATCACTTTCGCACCGCGGAGCCGGGTACGAGCGATCAATTGCTGATACCCTGCCACCAGGTCCTCAGCACGCAGTGGCAAAGCCTGGCCGAGTTCGGGGATGCCGGACAACCCGATATCGTTGGTGCCGATCAGCACGACAACGTGAGAGAGGTTCTCGATCCGCAAAACGTCGCGCTCGAAACGGGCGAGCCCTGCGACCCCCATGTCGGGCTGCAATCCGTTTGCGAGCAGGCGATTGCCTCCGATGCCCGCATTGGAGATTGTCCCCGGCTGACCTGGCGATGCCTCGTTAAGCTGGCTTTGCAGAATGTCAGGCCAACTTGCAGGAAAGTTGCAGTTGGCATCGGTCAGCGAATCGCCAAACGCGGCCATCACGGGCCCGCGACCGGGCCGTGCCGTAGAGATTCCGGAGATGAAGGGGCGAACGATGAAAGTCTGTGCACCGTTCAGCTTTTCGGCACAGCTCTGGTTGCCGGCGGCAACGTCCACAGGAATCTTGCCAAATCCTCCGACGAGGACTCCTTCGGGAAGATGAAAACTTAGCATCAACTGTCCGTGGCAACCCGCCGGAAGTGCAATCGGATCGCTTATGGCCGGAGCGCCTGGTGCAATGGCAATCTCTGCCCGACCGCCAAAGGTTATGGCGGTCTGCAAGTCAGGCCGATCATCAAGAGCCGCAAATCCAGCTGCGATCACCAGCGGAGTATCCCGCTCCTCGTTGGACAAGCGCAGCCTAATCATTGTTCCAAGCCCCCGGAGAGGAAAGCGGAACCTGAGCGTGCCCTTGACGGGTTTGGCCCGCACCTGCTCGGCATACTCGCCCGGCAAGCCGCTACGTTCAGCGAACTCTTGAAACTCGTTATCTGAGAGCTGCACCAAAGGCGTAGGGCTTGATTGATAGATCTCGTGCCAAAACTCGTTGCTGTCCGTCATTATGCCTCGGTAGCATCTGAGTGCCGAAAACCAAACCCGTCTGCTGCCAGCCTCCAGCGGGTGAAAATGGCGTCAGTGCCGATCCGCTGCAGGAGCGCAGTTCCAAAGGGCATAAGAAATCCGGCAGCGGTGCGCTCAAGACCCTGCCACATGCGCAGTCTAAAGCCCCCGGCGCAAAGCGGCTACGTCAACTTGGTGGAACGACCCCGCTTAGGGCCTGATGCTGCAATGGGTGCCAAGCGGATATCGCGCGACGGCGTCAGGCCGCTCTGCGGGCCTCACACACCGCGCCGCGCAGGGCGGCTTCGCCGAACGGCTTCTGGATGATCACCGCTTCCGGGCACCGGTCACGCGCCATTGGGGCGGTCCCAGTGATGTAGAGAACCGGGATCGGCTTCTTGTCGCAGATGCGCTGGACTGCATCGATGCCACATCCGGGGGATAACTGCACATCTGCCGTGATGAGGTCCGGGCACCGATCGGACGCTGCAGCTACTGCTTCCTCTTCGCTGCTCGCGACTGCAAATGAGGTGAAGCCAAGGTCGCGCAGCCGATCTTCGATCAACATGGCGGTGAAAACCTCATCCTCGATGATCAGCGCGTGCATGACCGCGTCGCTCCCTCGCGCATTTGGCGGGAGCACGATGGTCTCTCAGCCGCCGAGGCCAAATCATCCCGGCGATTCTCACCATCTAACACAAGTTAGACCGCCGACCTTCGGTTGTTTCGCTATCGCTATCACTAAGGTGCTGATAACGTGCCGGAATGACGGACTACACCGCTGCGGACCTCGCGCTGGCTGAGCGGCACATTGCCCAGGGGGAGCAGCACATCGGTCAGCAGGAGCGGCTACTGACAACTCTCGCCACGAAGGGGTTGCCCACTGCGGAAGCGGAGAAATTCCTGTCCTTGCTTTATGAGACGCAAGTCGAACATCGCAGACATCGCGAGGGTATAGTTGTGGCTCTTGAAGAGGAGGCAAGAGCCTGCGGGCTGACGCGAGCGTTCTGACTTTCGGAAGTTAAGTCAGCTAGCTTCGGCGATCCTTAAGCGCTGCACTTGCGGGCTTCCACGTTGCAAGTAGGTGGGGTCGAATTCGGCTGTTGCGACGAGGGCATCCCACTGCGGCAGCCGGACCATGCGACTGCGCCATTCGACCAGTCCTTCAGCCCG
>CAMLKX010000093.1 GCA_946480515.1 uncultured Sphingomonadaceae bacterium
CCCGCGTGATGGAGACCTCGCCCGCGTGGTTCACCAGGCGATCGAGCAGCGGCGGCAGCAGGTTGGCCAGGACGTTGCGCGACATCGCGCGTGACGGCGCGAGCGCGGTGGCCTCTTCCAGCGCGCGCACGATCGCGGCGCGTCTCCGCTCTCCGCCGCTCGCGCTTGCCGCCTCTCGCGACAAGTCGATCCCCAGCTGGTCGGCGACAGCCGCCGCTTCATGCGCCGCGGGAGCGTCGCTTCCCGACAACACCCACTCCTCCAGACTGGCAAATCCGGACATCCGCGGGTCTTGCTCCAGAAGGACAACCCGAGTTCCGGGAACGATCGTGCGGCGGCCCTCGTCGGTGTCGATCAGTCCGGCCAGACATTTGAGAAGAGTGGTTTTTCCGGCTCCGTTGCGGCCAATCAAGGCCAGGCGGTCGCGCGGGCGGATTGACACGTCGAGGCCACGGAACAGCCAGCCTTCGCCCTGCACCAGCCCCAGGTCTTCGTAGCTCAGAACTGCCGCAACCATCGTTGCGCCTTAGCCACGCCCCACGGCCCATCGCAACCGGCGGGCACTTATTCATAGGACATTCAATCCTCTGTGTTAAAAGCTCACGACATCATGAACTGGCCGACTTCCATCCTCGCCTGTGCACTGGCCGCTGGCCTTGTTTCGTCGCCGGCCTACGCGGACCGCCGTCCGCGCGACCAGGATCGCGCCTACACCGCGACCATGCGGGGCGAGTCGATGCCGTTGCCCAAGATTGAGCGGCGGGTTCGCCCTCACATGGGCGGCGCGGACTATCTTGGACCTGAATTCCGCGGTGAGAACTACCGGCTCAAATATATGCGCGGCGGGCGCGTGATCTGGGTCGATGTCGATGCGCAGAGCGGACGGATCATCGGCCGGTCGGGCGACTGATCCCCTAACAGCCTACCGCCGCCTCATTGACCTTTCCGCGCGGTCACCCCAGCTTTGCTCCAATTGCGCAACCGGCCCTTGTGCGGTCAGTTATGGTATTTCCATGGGCCGAAGGGAGCCGTTGAATGCGAGTATTGGTGGTCGAGGATGAGCCGAACCTGGGGCGGCAGCTCCGCTCGACCCTCGAAGGCGCCGGTTATGCAGTCGACCTGGCGACGGACGGCGAGGATGGCCATTATCTGGGGAGCACCGAAAACTACGATGCGGTGGTGCTTGATCTCGGCCTGCCCGAAATCGACGGGCTGACCGTGCTGGACCGCTGGCGCAAGGACGGCAAGCGAATGCCGGTGCTGGTCCTCACCGCCCGCGACAGCTGGTCGGACAAGGTCGCCGGTCTGGATGCCGGGGCCGACGATTATCTCGCCAAACCGTTCCAGACAGAAGAACTGATTGCCCGATTGCGGGCACTGATCCGCCGGTCCAGTGGCCATGCCTCTGCGGAGCTCACCGCCGGCGACATCCGGCTCGACACACGCTCCGGCAAGGTCAGCAAGGCGGGGGAGCCGGTTAAGCTCACCGCGCAGGAGTATAAGCTGCTGTCCTACCTGATGCACCACAAGGGCAAGGTGGTCAGCCGGACCGAGCTGATCGAGCATATTTACGACCAGGATTTCGACCGCGACTCCAACACGATCGAGGTGTTCGTCACCCGCATCCGCAAGAAGCTTGGAGCGGACGTGATCACCACCGTTCGCGGGCTCGGCTACAGCCTGGAGGACATTGAGGGTTGAACCAATCCGCGGCCCCCGCCGCGCCTTCGGTAGCTCCGTCGAGATCACCTGCTCCCGGCTCGCTCACCCGCCGGCTGATCGGCATCGCCATGCTCTGGATCGTCATCCTGCTCGGGATCGGCGGGCTGGCGCTCGATCGCGTGCTCACCCAGACTCTGGTCCGGAACTTCGACGACCAGCTTCATTATGTGCTGAACGCGATGATCGCCGCGTCGGAAATCGGACCCGATGGCGAAGTGCGCTTCAACCGCCCGCCCGCCGACCAACGATTCATCGAGCCTTATTCCGGCAGCTACTTCCAGATCAGCTCTCCGGGCGCAGACACCTTCCCGTCACGCTCGCTATGGGATCGCAGGCTGCGGGTCGACCGCTCGCACGGGGATCTCCAGCCGCATAGCTACGACAGCGCTGAGTTCGAGGGAGAGCCGCTGCGTATCGTCGAGCGCGACGTGATCCTGCCTGGGTCCGAAAGACGCTGGCGGTTCCAGGTGGCGCAGTCGCGCGATCCGCTCAACCTTCAAATCAGCCGGCTCCGCTCGACGCTGGTGATCAGCTTCGCGGCGCTCGGCTTCGGGCTTATCGTCCTTGCCGCACTCCAGGCCTCCTACGGGCTGTGGCCGCTCCGCCGGGTTCGGCGTGAGGTGGCGGCCATCCGCTCCGGCAGCGGCAGTCGCATCTCTGAGAATTTCCCTGGCGAGATCCGGCCACTCACGGATGAGATCAACCTGCTGCTCGCCCATAGCGAACTCCAAGCCGAGGAAGCGCGCCGGCACGCCGGTAATCTTGCGCACGCGCTCAAGACGCCGCTGACCGTGCTGACGAATGCCGCGACCGCCAAGGCTCCGGACCTAAATGACGTCGTGTGCCGCGAAGCTTCCGTGATGCGCCGCCAAGTGGACCATCATCTCGCCCGGGCGAGGGCGCTTGGACGGCGCTCCAACGTCCATGCCCGGGCGCGGGTGTGGGACAGCCTTGAAGCAGTCCAGCGCGCCGTCGACCGGCTCTACGAGCAGGTCACCGTCGACATCGCCGGCGACCGCGACGCGCAGGCGAGGGTCGAACGTCAGGACCTGGACGAGATGATCGGCAATCTGGTCGAAAATGCCGCGAAATATGGCGGCGGGCGAGTGTTCGTGACTGTCGAGAAAAGGAATGGCTTCGTCGATGTGGTGGTGGAGGATGATGGCTCCGGCATCCCCGACGATCGGCGGGACGAACTGTTCAACCGCGGAGCCCGGCTCGATACCACGGCGAACAAGCCCGGGACCGGACTGGGGCTGGCGATCGTGCGTGACGTGGCCACCATTTATGGCGGGACCATCAGGCTTGAGGAAAGCGAAGACCTTGGCGGAGTTCTGGCGCGATTGAGCCTCCCATCAGTCTGACGGGGGCAACTTGCCCTCCCCAGCGGCACCTCCTATCGGCGGAGCCGTGAGTGCCTCCATCCACCCCTTATTTCCGGCCGGAACGCCTTCGCTCGATCCGCTGATGACGCTGGTCGCGGCGGATATGAACGCCGTCAACGCCGTCATTCTCGAGCGGATGCAAAGCAAGGTCGCGCTCATTCCAGAGCTCGCAGGCCATCTCATTGCCGGCGGCGGCAAGCGCATGCGGCCGATGCTCACCGTCGCCTCGGCGCTGCTGCTCGATTATCCCGGCAGCCGGCATCACAAGCTGGCCGCGGCGGTGGAGTTCATCCACACGGCGACCTTGCTGCATGATGACGTGGTCGACGGGTCGGGACTGCGGCGCGGGCGCCGAACCGCCAACATCATCTGGGGCAATCCGGCGAGCGTCCTCGTCGGCGATTTTCTGTTCAGCCGCGCGTTCGAGCTGATGGTTGAGGACGGCAGCTTGAAGGTTCTGCGCATCCTCAGCTCCGCATCGGCCGTCATCGCCGAGGGCGAGGTCGATCAGTTGACCGCTCAACGACGCGTGGACACCGGCGAAGAGCAATATCTCGCGATCATCGCCGCCAAGACGGCGGCGCTGTTCGCGGCGGCGTGCCGGGTCGCTCCGGTCGTTGCCGAAGCTGGCGAAGATGCGGAGACCGCCCTCGAAAGCTACGGACGGAACCTCGGCGTCGCGTTCCAGCTGATCGACGATGCGATCGATTACGTCTCCAGCGAACATGTCATGGGCAAGGGCCGTGGCGACGACTTCCGCGAAGGCAAGATGACCCTCCCGTTGATCCTTGCCTACGCCCGCAGCGGCGAAGCGGACCGGCAGTTCCTTCGCCAAGCCGTTGCTGGTGATCAGGCCGACGAGGCCGCTCTGGAGCGCACGATTGCCCTGATGCGATCAACGGATTCGATTGCCGATACGGTGGAGCGGGCGCGGCTGTATGGCCGCCGCGCGATCGATGCGCTCGCGCCCTTCCCTGCTTCCAAGGCGAAAGCGGCGATGATTGAGGCGGCGGAGTTTGCGGTCGCGCGGGCTTATTGAACGCTATTGAGAAGCGTTCGCATTTGCGCTAGCGGATGCCCATGGAGACAACTTCCAAGCTTCGGCTGCGCGGCCTTTGGTTCCAGGTGCATAAATGGGTGGGCTTGACGCTCGCCATCCTGATCATCCCGATCTCCCTGACTGGAGCGGCACTGGTATGGCACCATCCGCTCGAGGAGATGCTTAATCCCCAGCGTCATGGTAGCGCGCAACCAGTGCTGCAGCCCATCGACTATGCAGCGTCGGCGAAGTCTCTCGCCGCGCCGGGTGAAAGGCTGCTGAGCCTGAACTATCCGGAACATGGCGGCGCGGTGCTTGCAACGCTGGCGCGCCCGCCGGCTCCCGGCGCCGCGCGCCCGGTGCGCACGCTGCTCTACCTTGACCCCACCACAGCGAAGCTGATCGAGCGGACATCGAATGACCAGGGACTGGTGCGGGTTCTGCATGTCCTCCACGGTTCGCTGATGATCCCCGGAGTGGGCCGCACGATTGTGGGCTGGATTGGCGTCGCGATGCTGCTGTCGTCGCTGACAGGCCTCTGGCTGTGGTGGCCGCTGAAAGGCGGGTTCCGCCGTGGACTGCGGTGGAATCGCCAGCCTTCGACTAGCGGCAATCTCCATTACCAGGGCGGGTTCTGGATCGCGCTGCCACTGGCGGTGCTGTCGCTAACGGGTGCGTGGATTTCGTTCCCAGCCTTCTTCGCCCAACTGTCCGGCGATCCGGCAGCGCCCAGCCCCGCTGAGCGGATGCGCCGGATGAATGCTGTTCCGCTGGTGGAAACCCAGCTTGATCCCACCACCGTGCGATCGCTGAGCGCGAACCATGCATCGGGGCCGCTGGTGACCATCAGCTGGCCGACCGAAAAGGCGAGCGCGTGGAAGATCAGCTATGGCCATGAGGGCGCAGTGGACGAGGTGCAGGTCGACGATCGCACCCGCGAAATCACTCCGCCCAAGCCGCGCAAGCCCGAAACCACCGCTCGCCTGATGCGGCGGATCCACGACGGCACGGGCATGGGGCCGCTGTGGCAGACGATCATCTTTATCGGTGGAATCATCCCGGCGGTGCTGGCGGTGACGGGAATCCTGATGTGGTTGAACGTTCGCCGCCGCCGCCGATTGATGGAGCGCAAACGCGCCAACCGGCCGGAAATGGTGACGGCCTGATCTGGCCAACGTAAGGCCGGATCGAGTCATGCATCTCGATCCGCCGCACCATCGCGAACTCCCGATCGCTGCCGTCCTGCCGGACCTTACGGCTGCACTGCGCGCGGGAACGCGAGCCATGCTGGTCGCTCCTCCCGGGGCTGGCAAGACCACTGCGGTCGCGCCAGCACTCCTGCGCGAGCCCTGGTGCGAAGGCCAGATACTGCTGCTGGTTCCGCGTCGACTGGCCGCCCGCGCCGCCGCCGAGTTCATGGCCGCCCAGTTTGGCCAGGAAGCCGGGAAGACCATAGGCTACGCAACCCGGCTCGACAGCAAGACCGGACCGCAAACGCGGGTAATCGCCATGACTCATGGCGTCTATCTGTCGCGGATTCAGGCCGACCCGGAATTGACTGGAGTGTCGGCGGTGCTGTTCGATGAACTCCATGAGCGGAGCTTGGACAATGATCTGGCGCTCGCACTGACGCTCGATTCGGGCGAGGCGCTGCGTCCGGACCTGCGGCTGCTGGCCATGTCGGCGACGCTTGATGGAGCGCGCTTCGCCAAGCTTCTCGGCGGACCGCCGCTGATCGAGAGCGAAGGCAAGAGCTTCCCGCTCCTGATCGAACATGTCGGCCGTGATGCGGGCGCTCGGATTGAGCCGCAAATGGCAGCGGCAATCCGCCGGGCACTGGCCGAGCACCCCGGGTCGGCACTCGCCTTCCTGCCCGGGGTTGCGGAGATCGAGCGAACCGCGGAGGCACTCGGCCCGCTGCCCGCCGACGTCGAATTGCACAAGCTGCACGGTGCGGTCGATCCGTCAGCGCAGCGTGCGGCTCTCGCAGCGGCGGCACCGGGCCGGCGCAAGCTTGTGCTTGCCACCTCGATCGCGGAGACGAGCGTAACGCTTGAGAGCGTTCGCATCGTGATCGACAGCGGGCTTGCGCGCCGTCCGCGCTACGATCGCGGCGCCGGCCTGACCCGGCTCGTGACCGAGCGCGCCAGCCAGGCAGCAGTGACCCAGCGCGCGGGACGCGCCGCGCGGCAGTGTCCCGGAATTGCAATCCGCTTGTGGGAAGAGGCGGCGACATCCGCCCTGCCCGCGCATGACCCACCCGAAATTCTTGAGGCGGACCTCTCGGGGCTCCTGCTGACTTGCTTGATGTGGGGAGAGTCGAACCCGCGGCGGCTACGGTGGCTCAATCCACCTCCCGAAGCGGGCCTCACCGAGGCTCTCTCCCGCCTCGAGCAGATCGGTGCGGTCAATTCCGAAGGACGCATCACCCATCACGGTCGTGCCGTCGCGGCTACCCCGCTAGAGCCCCGCTTGGCGCATATGCTGATCGATGCCCGCCAGCGGGGGTTCGGGCGCGCCGCCGCTGAAACCGCCGTTCTGCTGACCGAACGCGGCCTTGGCGGCAATGATCCGGACCTTGAGGTCCGCCATCGGCGCTGGCGCTCCGACCGATCTGCCCGGGCGAACGCGGCGCGGCGAACCGCCTCACGCTTGAACCGCGATAGTTCAGATCAGGTCGTAACCGCGGAGGACCTCGCCCGGAGCATCGCCCTCGCCTTTCCTGAGCGCTTGTCGCGGCGGCGCGACTCATCGGGCGAGCATTGGCAATCCGTCGGCGGACGCGCGTTCCGGCTCGAGCCGGCATCGCCGCTCGCGCGCGGTACATGGCTGGCGGTGGCCGAAGTTGCTGGCCACGCATCCGGTGCCCGGATCATCAGTGCCGCCACGATCGAGGAAGCCGCGGTCATCGACCTGTTTGCAGATCGGGCCGAGGCGCGACGCGACCTGGCGTTCGACCCGGCGACTGGCGCAGTCACGGCAACCCGCAGCAGACGATTGGGCGCGATCCGGCTGGCGCTCATCCCTGATCCCGAACCCGATTGGGAGGCGGTATCGGCGGCGATGATCGAAGGGGTCAAGGCTCATGGCCTGCATCTGCTGCCGTGGAGCGACGAGGCGGTCGCGCTGCGCCAGCGTGCGCAATTCGCCCGCGCGTTCGATCCGGCCGTCCCGGCGCTGGATGATGA
>CAMLKX010000094.1 GCA_946480515.1 uncultured Sphingomonadaceae bacterium
TCCGGAGCGTTCATGAAGCCGCCGTGCGGCATCCCTTCGAAGACATGCAGTTCCACCGGAATCTCCGCGCGCCTCAGCGCACGATGCATTCGAACGGTGTTCGACAGGAACAGGTCGCGGGTGCCGGTCTGGAGGAAGGTGGCCGGAAAGCCCTTGGAGAAGTCACCGAACAACGGCGACAGATAGGGATGAGCCAGATCATGGCCGTTCGCGTACAGGAGATTCGCGTTCATCAACGGCTGCGGCAGCATGACGTCGACAGTCCGATTGGTAGCGAAACTATCACCAGACTCGGTGAGATCCAGTTCCGGTGTGAGCAACACGACCGCAGCCGGTAGCGGGAGTCCTTCGTCGCGCGCCCGCAGCACCATTGCCGCTGCCAGATTTCCACCAGCCGAAGCGCCGCCGATGATGATGTTCTCAGGCGCATACTGCTCGAGCAGGGCGCGATAGACCGAGACGCAATCGTCGATCGCGGCGGGATAGGGATGCTCCGGAGGCATCCGGTAGTCGACCGCATAAGCGCGCACGCCGTGCAGATCAGCCGCCTTCCGCGCGCCCCATCGGCAGAACTCGCCGTCACCGTAAACCAGGCCGCCGCCATGGACGTCCAGGTAAGCGCGACCCGAGAGGCTGGAGCTTGCCGGAGTGGCGACGTGGACCGTGACGCCTGCGAGCTTCACCGTTTCACTCGTCGATTGCAGATCCTTGCCGAGCTGAGCGGTCATCTGCTCCATAAAGGCGGTGGTGCGTTCCTTACTGGCCCGCCAACCGTCGAGATCATCGGGAGCGGGTTGTGGGGCGAGGGCATTGAACGGAGTCCCATTCGGACCGACAAGAGAGGTGAGGAATGCCCGAGCTTCGGCGCTGATGGACTCAGGGAAGGGGATGACCCGCCCCTCCACATAAACTCCGGATGTCGGTTCCATTGGCAGCGCCTCGTCAGCTTTGGTCATTCGTAGGGAAGCGGCGCAGGCGTCGCAATCCGTTGAGCGGCATTTAGCCGTTGGCTCAGGCGCTGCCGGTGCTAAGGACCCGCAGCTTGCGATAGAGGGTTCAATGCCAACCTTGTTTGATCCGATTCACCTTGGGGCGATCAGCGCTCCCAACCGTATCTTCATGGCTCCGCTCACGCGCGCGCGGGCGACCCGCGACCACGTACCGACGCCGATCATGGCCGAATATTATGCGCAGCGGTCGAGCGCCGGCGTGATCATCTCGGAAGCAACGGGGATCAGTCAACAGGGGCTCGGGTGGCCTTATGCGCCGGGGATCTGGAGCAAGGAGCAGGTCGAGGCTTGGAAGCCGATTGTCGCTGCGGTTCACGAGCGCGGCGGGCGAATCATCTCGCAGCTGTGGCACATGGGCCGGCTGGTTCATCCCAGCTTCCTTGGCGGCGAGCAGCCCGTGTCCGCGTCCGGCACCACCGCACCGGCCTATGCTCATACCTATGAGGGCAAGCAGGTCTATGGGGAGGCGCGACCGCTGCGAACGGACGAGATCCCGGGCCTGCTCGATGATTATGCGCGGGCTGCATCGAACGCGCTCGAGGCAGGCTTCGACGGCGTTCAGGTGCATGCGGCGAACGGCTATTTGATCGACCAGTTTCTGCGTGATGGCACCAACTTGCGGACCGACGAATATGGCGGTTCAATCGAGAACCGCATCCGCCTGCTTGGCGAGGTAACGAGGGCCGTGACTGAAGTGGCCGGTGCTGGGCGGACCGCCGTGCGTCTGTCTCCCAACGGTGAGCGGCAGGGCGTTAATGACAGCGATCCGGAGGCGCTGTTCGATGCGGCGGCACGGCATTTGTCGGACATCGGCATCGCCTTCCTGGAGGTCCGCGAACCTGGCTTCGACGGCACGTTCGGAGTGGCTGAGCGCGCACCGATCGCGCCGGTGATCCGCAAGGCTTTCGACGGACCGCTCGTGCTGAATTCCGATTACACCGGCGCGAAGGCACAGAATGCTCTCGAATCCGGAGCCGCGGATGCGATTACGTTTGGGCGCACCTTCCTCGCCAACCCGGACCTGCCGGAACGGCTCTTCAAGGGCTTGCCGCTCAACCAGGATATCCAGGCCACTTGGTACACCCAGGGGCCGGAAGGCTACATCGACTATCCGGTTGCGGCTGCGGCCGAGTAGCGTCACGGATCGCTTGCAAGAAGAGAGGGTTCGATGAGCACAGGCGCGGGCAGCGAACGGACGGCGGCCATTGCATCGGCGGTCGAAGCCTTCGTTCGAAAGACGGTTGTTCCCTATGAGCGAGACCCTCGCTGCAGCCCCCACGGACCGAGCGATGAACTGGTGATGGAAATGCGGGACAAGGCGCGTGCCGCTGGCGTCCTCACTCCGCATATCTTGCCCGATGGCAGCCATCTCACCCAGCGCGAGACTGCCGTTGTCCTGATCAAGTCGGGCTTGTCCCCGCTTGGGCCGCTCGCCTGCAACACGATGGCGCCCGACGAGGGCAATATGTACCTGCTGGGCAAGGTGGGCACTCCGTTTCTCAAGGAGCGCTTCCTGAAACCGCTGATCGAGGGACGGGTCCGATCCGCGTTCTTCATGACCGAGCCCGCGGCGGAAGGTGGCGCCGGTTCTGATCCATCGATGATGAAGACGACCTGCCGGCGCGAAGGTGACGAATGGGTGATCAACGGGCGCAAGGCTTTCGCAACCGGGGCTGACGGCGCACGGATCGCGATCATCATGGCGAAGTCGGATGACGGTGCATGCATGTTCCTGGTCGACCTTCCGCACCCGGCGATCCGGATCGAGCGGATCCTGGACACGATCGATAGTTCGATGCCGGGCGGGCATGCGGTGTTGTCGATCGAAGACCTGCGGGTTCCGGCGGAACAGATGCTCGGACAAAGCGGTGAGGGGTTCACCTACGCGCAGGTGCGGCTCAGCCCAGCGCGTCTGTCGCACTGCATGCGTTGGCTGGGGGCCTGCATCCGCGCGAATGAGATCGCGACCGCCTACGCCTGTACCCGCCAGGCATTTGGCAAGCCGCTGGTCGATCATGAAGGGGTCGGCTTCATGCTCGCCGACAATCTGATTGAGCTTAAGCAGTGCGAACTGATGATCGACTGGTGCGCCGACATCCTCGACACCGGAGCGCTGGGGACTGCCGAAAGTTCGATGACCAAGGTCGCCGTTTCCGAGGCGTTGATGCGCGTGGCCGACCGTTGCGTGCAGGTGATGGGCGGAACGGGCGTCAGCGGTGATACGATCGTCGAGCAGGTCTTCCGTGAGATCCGGGCCTTCCGGATCTACGATGGACCGACCGAGGTGCACAAATGGTCCTTGGCCAAGAAGATCAAGCGCGACTGGGGCAAGGCACACAACCAATGACCGCGACGGAGAACCGGTCGGAGACCACGCCGGTTCGTGAGGGATTTGCGATAGAGATCGAGCCGCTGACGCGGTGGATGCGCAACAATGTTCCCGATTTCGTGGGTCCGCTGTCGATCATGCAATTCAAGGGTGGACAATCCAATCCCACCTATCGGCTGGATACTCCGGACCGGTCCTATGTGCTTCGTCGAAAACCGCCTGGTGAACTCCTGAAGGGTGCTCATGCGGTGGATCGGGAGGCGCGGATCATCGGCGCTCTGGCAGCGGCGGATTTTCCGGTCCCTCGGCTTTATGGCCTGTGCACAGACGACACGATCATCGGGACCGCCTTCTATGTGATGGAGATGGTCGAGGGCCGCATTTTCTGGAACGCTGCTTTGCCCGAGATCGACCCGGGTGAGCGGCGGTCCTACTTCGACGCTCTCAATGCGACCATGGCGCGTTTGCACACGCTCGATTATCCCGCGCTTGGGCTCTCCGATTATGGACGAGCCGGAAATTATTTCGAACGCCAGATCAGCCGCTGGATCAGGCAATATCAGGAAGATGAGGCGGCAGGGCGCGATCCGAACATGGATCGGCTGGTCGAGTGGCTCCCAGCGCATATTCCTTCCGGGGATGAGACGACGATTGTCCATGGCGATTTCCGGATCGACAATGTCATCTTCCATCCTGTCGAGCCGCGGATCATAGCCGTGCTGGATTGGGAACTGTCGACCCTCGGTCATCCGCTGGCGGATTTCGCCTTCCACGCGATGATGTACCACATGCCGCCGAATATCGTTGCCGGGCTTGAGGGGCTGGAACCCGCGGCGCTGAACATCCCGACCGAAGCGCAATATGTCGACGCCTATCGCCGCCGGACTAGTCGCTCGGAAATTCCGGACTATGGCTTTTATCTCGCGTTCAGTTTCTTCCGGCTGGCAGCGATTTTCCATGGCATCAAGGGCCGCACGATCCGGGGTACCGCAGTTTCTCCACATGCGCATGAACGCGCCAGCCATTTTCCACGACTGGCGGAGATCGCGTGGGAGCGGGCGCAAGCGGCCTGAACGGTTGTTAGCCCATCGATAAACGTTGCTGCCTTCAACCTGAAATTAACCGGTTGCCGCGATACCGGAAGGATGCAGGCTGCAGCTAGCCGCCGGAGCGCACCTTCCAAAGCGCCCCCGGCGCACCCTTCGTTAGCTCCGAATCCGCTGATGACAGCGGACGACACCGCCTTGCTCAACGCCTTGCCGATCGCCGCGACGATCGTCGCCCTTGGCGATGACGGGGTGCTTCGCCTGATCGCGTACAACGCGCCTTTCTCGGCCCTGATCTGCAGCGGGCGCCGGGGTGAGCAGAAGAACAGGCTGGCGGTGCGGCAAGCCGGGGAGCAGATCATCCCTGCTGGGGCGGTCGCAGACCTGCTGCATGCCTTCTATGCCGACCGGGCAGGGACCGGTGAACTCGAGATCGACCTTGGCGAAGGGGTGGCAACGCGGCACCTGCTGGTCAAACTCGCGCCGCTACCCCCCGCAGGGCCTGGGCTTCGCCGCTGCCTGATGTCGGTTGTCGACCGCACTGTCGAGGTTCAGGCGGAGCGCACCCTGCGCGCAGAGATGCTTCGCGATAGCCTGACCGGATTGCCTAATCGCCTGGCATTTACCGAAACCATCGAAGCCGCCGGCAACAGCCGCGACCGAGTTCAGCACGCCGTGTTGGTTGTCGACTTGTTGCGGTTCAGCCGGATCAACGAGTCGATGGGCAGCCTGGCCGGGGACGAGCTGCTGATTACCTTCGCTCGCAGGCTGATCTCGGCGCTCCGGCGGGGTGACGTCTTGGCGCGGACCGGCGGCAATGAGTTTGGCATCCTGGTTCCGCTCAAACGCGGCGTCGATGATGCGATGAGTGCGGCAGCCCGCATCCAGGACGTGATGACTACCCCGTTCGACCTGTCCGATCTTGAGATCAAGATCGAAGCCGCGATCGGCGTGGCGTTGATGCAACCTGGCCAGGATCCTGAAGAGCTGTTCCGCAACGCACAATTCGCGTTGAAGCAGGCCAAGACTGTCGGTCAGCCGCAGGTCTATGAACCCAAGGAAGCGAACCTTGCTCGCCGCCGCTTCTCAATCGAGACTGAGCTGCGCCGGGCCTTGGAGCGTGATCAGCTTCAGATGTTTTATCAGCCGCTGATCAACCTAAAATCCGGCGAAGTCGCCGGGTTCGAGGCGCTCGCTCGCTGGACTCATGAGGACCGCGGCGAAATCAGCCCGACGGAGTTCATCCCGGTCGCCGAGGAGTCTGGCCTGATCCTGACGCTCGGCCGCTGGGCGATGGACCGGGCAGCCAAGACCCTTGCCGACTGGGACCGACAGGTCGGCGACCAACTTCCCATCTATGTCGGGGTGAACCTGTCGGCGATTCAGGTCGCGCGCGATGACATCGCTGGGGCGGTCGCCAGTGCTCTTCGGGACAGCGGGCTGACGGGGGACCGGCTGACTCTTGAGCTCACCGAGAGTGCGATTGTTCAGGATCCGGGGCGGGCAACACGGGTGTTCGATGCCCTGAAAGCTCTTGAGACCACAGTCGCGATGGACGATTTCGGAACCGGTTATTCCAGCCTTGCCTATCTTCAGCGGTTGCCGATCGACGTGCTGAAAATCGACCGGAGCTTTGTATCGGGAATGATGGTCGATCCGGATTCCGTAGCGATCGTCCGCGCTGTGCTGAGTCTGGCGGACGCCTTGGGGATGTCGACCACGGCGGAAGGGATCGAGACGGTGGAACTCGCCACCACGCTGGCAGCGCTCGGTTGCTCCAGCGGACAGGGGTATCATTTCGCCAAGCCACTGCACGCCGAGGCCGCGCTTGACTATTGGCGGTCGCGGCGCAAGCCACCACGTGCGCGGACGATCTGAGCGCGTCAGCTTTCAGAATTCGCCGCCAGCGCCTTCTGCACAATTTGCTCGAACTGCTCGCCGCCGGGAAAGCCGGCGCTGACCCATTCCCGCTCGATCGCCTGAAGCGTCCTGGCGACGCGAGGACCTGCTGATAGTCCGCGGCTGATCAGATGGCCGCCGCCGATCGGGAGCTTGGGGGCGGTCCAATCCCTCAGCGCATCAATGCTTGATCCGGCAAGGAGCAGTCGATCCACTGCACAATCATGGCCCAGCCGATAGGCGAGGGCGCGGGGTCCAATCGCGATATCCGGGTCGGCCGAGCAGCAGAGCCGCTTGCGTTGCGCATTCGACAGCCGCAGGCGGACAGCAATCTCTTCCGCCTGCACTGGATGCTGCGGGATCAGCGCCGCCAGGCGACGAAGGGGGTCAGGCGCTGCACCGGTGCGCTGCTCGGTTTGCACAAGATCGGCTAGCCGATCCGCGCTCGCAATTTCCGGCAGCACCGGAGCGAAGATTCCTACCTCGATCATGAAGCGCACGGTCGCTACCGGATCGGGGACCGCGAGCAGCTTCAGCAGCTCGTCCGCGATCCGTTCGCGCGAGAGCGCCATCAGGTCATTGCTTCGCGCGGCACAAGCCGACAGGGCCGCTGGATCAGGAGCTCCATTCCCGAAGCGGGCATGGAACCGGAAGAAGCGCAGGATGCGCAGATGGTCCTCTGCAATTCGCCGGAGAGGATCGCCGATGAAACGGATCGATCCCGCCTGCAGATCGGCCAGGCCATCGAAAAAATCATCGATCCTTCCGTCGGCCGGATGAGCGTAGAGAGCGTTGATGGTGAAGTCGCGCCGAGCAGCATCTTCGTGCCATTGATCAGTGAAGGCCACGGTCGCCCTTCGGCCATCGGTGCTGACGTCCGAACGCAGGGTCGTCACTTCCACGACCACGCCTTTGCTGACGGCAGTCACCGTGCCGTGGTCAATTCCAGTCGGAACCGCTTTGAGGCCAGCCAGTTCAAGCCGCTCGCTGACCTGCTTCGGCGTCAGCGGAG
>CAMLKX010000095.1 GCA_946480515.1 uncultured Sphingomonadaceae bacterium
GCTGCAGCAGCACGCTCTCGGTGACCGCCTGCGACACCATCAGGGTGTACGGGTAGCGAGTGGGCAGATCCTCGAAGCCGATCGGCATCAGCACACGGTCGCGATCGCGAACGGTGAAGCGCCGCGCCTGGAGCCCGCGCGCCACCAGGCGCCCAACAGATGGAAGCGACGGAACTGCCGGTCGGTTTGCAGATAAACCATCATTCCGGCGGCGAGCAGGGCCCAGACCAAACTGCTGGCGAGGCCTCCGCCGAAAATTCCAAGGCGAGGCAAGCCGAACTGGCCAAAAATCAGGCCCCAGCCAAGCAAAGCGTTCAGCACGATCCCGCCAACGCTGATACCCACGATCGAGCCAGGCCGCTCCAGCGCCGAGACGAAGTTGCGGATCGCTTGGAAGACCAAGAACGGAAGAATGCTCCACATGTAGCCGCGTACAAAGGTTGCTGCGTCGCGGGCGAGCGCCGGCTCCTGGCCCAGGCGCAGGATGATCGACTCGGCGTTCCACAGCAGCAGCCAGCAAGGCGGCACGAGCGCGGCAATCGCCCACATGGATTGAACGAAAGTCCGGCGCACGTCGCGCACCGCTCGATGACGCGCACCGAGTGCGGTCGCCATCAATGGCGAGGATGCAGTGATGACCCCGAGCCCGAAGAGGGTGAAGGGGAAGACAAGGTTGAGACCAAGCGCGGCGGCCGCGACCGCATGAGCGCTCAGCCGGCCCATCAGCAGCACGTCGGTTGCGGAAATCAGCGCAAGGGTGACGTTGGCCAGGATCAGCGGCAGGCTCAGGCGGAGCATTGCCCGGAACTCGTCGCTCCAGGAGGATACGGAAGCGGCCTGGGCGTGGGAGGGCAAGGGAGCGAGCACGTCTATTGCACTAGCTGCCCGAGGCGATCAGCCCAACCCACTGCGTCTGCAAGTTGAGCAAACGCGCTCTCAGAATAATTCCGGCTTAACCGCGCGCCTGCGCTCCGCTAGCGCAGCGGCAAAGGAGTCGGCGATGCGATTTGTTCGCGGCCTGTGGAAGCTGCTGGTCGGTATCAAGGATGCCTTGGTCCTGATCCTGCTACTGCTGTTTTTCGGCGGGCTATACGCCGCCCTCTCGGTGCGGCCGACGCCGGTTGGTGAGGGAGTGCTGGTGCTCGACATGGAGGGCGCCCTGGTCGAGCAGCCGAGCGAGCCGGATCTGCTGCCGCTATTGAGCGGCCAGGGGAGTCGCCTGCGCGAACACCGGCTTCGCGATCTGATTTCAGCACTGGACGCAGCGCGGGACGACAGCCGCGTGAAGGGCGTCGCGCTCGATCTCGACGGGTTCCTCGGCGGCGGTCATGCCGCAGTTGCGGACCTTGGCGATGCCATTGGACGCTTCCGAACCTCCGGCAAGCCGGTCATCGCCTTCGCGACGGGCTACACGGACAGCAGCTATCTGCTGGCAAGCCACGCGTCGGAAGTATGGCTGAACCCAATGGGGTTGGTTGCAGTCCGCGGACCGGGCGGGCAGTCGCTCTACTATAAGGGGCTGCTCGACAAGCTTGGAGTCACGGCCAATGTCTACCGGGTCGGGAGCTACAAGGCGGCGGTCGAACCCTACATCCGCAATGACATGTCACCGGAGGCGCGGCGGGACGCGCAGGCACTCGGCAACGCGCTGCTTGAGAATTATCTCGACCGGGTGCGGAGCGCACGGCCATCAGCCGCGATTCTCCCCTACATCCGGGATACACCCGGGGTCGTTGCTGCGGCTGGGGGTGATCTTGCTCAGGCGGCATTGCGCAGCCGGTTGGTGGATCGGCTGGGGACACGCCGAGACTTCGAGGAGCGGCTGCGCGCACTGGGTGGCGATGATCCGGACGATCAGGACGGGTTCAACCGTGTCGACCTGCGTGCCTATGTCGCCGATGCCGACAAGAGCGATGTAACTGGCCCAATCGGGATCCTGACTGTCGCGGGCATGATCGTCGACGGCGAAGCTGGTCCTGGGACCGCCGGAGCCGAGACCATTGTCGACGCCATCGAGGAAGCGCTGGAAGACGGCGGTCTCAAAGCCTTGGTCGTCCGGATCGACAGCCCGGGCGGATCGGCGATCGCGTCAGAGCGAATTCGCCAGGCCCTGCTGGAGGTGCGGCGTCGCCGCATTCCGGTCGTCGTCTCGATGGGCAGCGTCGCCGCTTCGGGCGGCTACTGGACCGCGATGGCCGGGCAGCATGTCTTCGCTGAGCCGGGAACGGTGACCGGCTCGATTGGCGTATTCGGAATCTTGCCCAGTTTCCAGGGGACCGCCGAGAAGCTCGGACTGGGCACCGACGGCATCAAGACAACGCCGCTCTCTGGCGAGCCGGACCTTTTCAATGGGCCCTCGCCCGAAGCTTCGATGATGATCCAGGCCACCGTTAATTCAACTTACCGCCGCTTTGTCACCTTGGTCAGCCAAGCGCGGCGGCTACCCCCCGGACGAGTCGAAGAACTCGCGCAAGGCCGAGTTTGGGACGGCGGTTCGGCGCGTCAGCTCGGACTCGTCGACCAATTCGGCGACTTGAACGATGCCATCGGGAAAGCTCGCGCGCTTGCGGGCCTCAAGTCAGATGCGAAGGTCCGCTATCTCGAGCGGGGACCCGGTGTGCGGGACGAGATCCTGGCATTCCTGGCCGGGGACGACGAAGCCGCTTCCGGAGGCGATGAGGCGCTCCAGGCACTCGGACCAGCGCCGGCTCGACTGGTCGAGCGCGCTCTTGCTGATGCGAGGGGAATCCTGGCGGGTCCATCGATCCAGGCGTACTGCCTAGAATGCCCGGCCCCTGCTACTCACAGCAGTCCCATCCGTGACACGATCCGCCAGCCCTCGCTGATATCGATATTGCAATGGCTGCTGCCTTGATCCGGCTTGCGCGCGAGGCCGACGCGGCCGCGGTCGCTGCGCTTTACCGTCCGTTTGTCGAGGAGACCCGCATCAGCTTCGAGGTGGCGGCTCCCGACGCGAGCGAGATTGCGGCGCGCATGGCAAACCCGCTCTTGCCCTGGCTTGTTGCGGAACAGGATGGGGCGATTGTCGGCTTTGCCTCGTCTGCGCCAATGCGGGCGCGCCGCGCCTATCGCTGGAGCGTCGAGACGGGCATTTATCTCGCTCCAGAAGTCCAGCGCCAAGGGTTGGGACGCGCCTTGTTTGGGGAACTATTGGGCATCCTTGAGAAGCAGGGCTATGTCGCCGCGTTCGCGACGATCGGGCTTCCGAACGATGCGAGCGTTAGCCTTCACCAGGCTATGGGCTTTGTTCACATCGGCACCGAGCGGGGCTGCGGCTTCAAGCTTGGGCAGTGGGTTGATGTCAGCCGCTGGCAGCGCGATCTCGCTCCGCGCCCTTCGACCCCATCTGAGCCGAGGCCCTACGCTGACCTATGATCGGAGCGGCCCGACAGCTTGGCAGCAAGTCGGTTCAACACCTCCGCCGGACGGTCCGAGATCACCTCGCCGTGTGAGACGATGATCCGCTTGAGCCGTGGTAACTGCGCCCAGGTCCGGAACTGATCGGCCAGAGCCAGCGGCTCCGCTTGAGCGAAGCGCACGGTCCGCGGCACCGACGGAGCGCCATAATAGCCGACCAGTTGGGCGACGAGCCTGGCCGCCAACCCCTTAGGGTTGCGCACATTCCCGATCACGTCATTGACGATCAGCGTGGTGCCATTGGGGCGCGACACAATCAGTGCCGACTCCTGTCGCTTGGTTCCCGCCACGGCGAGAAACCGCACCTCGGGATCCTGCAAGATGTCCGTGGTGGCATCGACAGTGACCGCGTCCCTCACCCGCTGTTCCGCTCCGGGCGGGGTAAGCAAGCGCAGCTTCGGATACCGCTGTTTGAAGATCAATGAGTCGATCCGGTGATAGGGGCTCGGCACAACGAGGAATTTCGGAGGGCCGAGCGCCTCCACCTGCTTCATTTCTGGTTCGCTCAGGGCGACGCCGTTGAAGATCACTGTCCCGCCGGAGCTGAGCCGAACGATCGTCATCCGACGCGGGAAGCTGCCGAGCGGCATTTGAACTTGGCCTTGCACAGTCAACAGCCCCTCTTCGAGCTGCTCGACCGGGCCGTGGGGGAGGATTGTCCAACGCTGATGAACCTTCGGCATGTGCCGAAAACCCATCAACCAGAAGCAGGCTCCACCGCGCGATCAGATGTGGATCGGCTTCCCCGTCACCGCCATTGCTGCCTCCTTCAGCGCCTCGCTGTGGGTCGGATGGGCATGACAGGTGTAGGCGATGTCCTCGCTGGTTGCGCCGAACTCCATCGCCTGGGCCGCCTGAGCGATCATGGTGCCGGCAACTGACGAGATGATCCACACGCCGCGCACGCGGTCCGTTCTGGCGTCCGAGATCACTTTCACAAAGCCGTCCGTGTCGCGGTTGGTCTTGGCGCGGCTATTGGCCATCATCGGGAATTTGCCGACTTTCACCTCGCCATTTGCCTTGGCCTCCTCTTCCGTCAGGCCAACACCGGCGATCTCCGGGTGGGTGTAGACCACGCTGGGAATCACCGCATGATTTACAATCCCGGTCTGCCCCGCGATATTTTCGGCCACCGCGATGCCTTCGTCTTCGGCCTTGTGAGCGAGCATCGGTCCGGGGATCACGTCCCCGATCGCCCAAACCCCCGGAACTTTGGTACGGAAATCATGATCGGTTTCGATCTGACCGCGCTTGTTGAGCTCCAACCCGATCTTGTCCAGACCGAGCCCGTCGGTGTTCGGCCGGCGCCCGATCGACACCAGCACGGCATCGGCTTCAAGTGTCTGCGCTTCGCCGCCGCTGGCCGGTTCAACGGTTAGGGTTGCGCGACCCTTGGCGATCTTGGCGGCGACAACCTTGGTTCCAGTCCGAATTTCGAAACCCTGCTTCTTGAAAATCTTGCGCGCTTCCTTGCGCACTTCCGCATCCATGCCGGGAAGGATCTCGTCGAGAAATTCGACGACCGTCACCTTCGCGCCAAGTCGCCGCCAAACCGACCCGAGCTCGAGCCCGATCACTCCGCCGCCAATGACGACCAGATGCTCGGGGACCTTCGGCAGCGCCAAGGCCCCGGTTGAGTCGACGATCACTGTCTGATCGACCTCCACACCGGGCAGCGGAGTCACCGAGGAGCCGGTCGCGATCACCACATTTCGGGCGCTGACAATCCGATCGCCGACCCGGACGCGGTTCGCTCCCTCGAATGTGGCGAAACCCTTGAGCCAGTCGACCTTGTTCTTCTTGAACAGATATTCGATGCCGCCGGTCAGTTCCTTGACTGCCTTGGCCTTCTCGCCATGCATGGCGTCAAGGTCGAGAGAGGCTCCTTCAAGCTTGATCCCGAACTTGGCGAGCGCTCCGCTATGCGCCTCTTCAAAGATTTCCGACGCGTGGAGCAGGGCCTTGGACGGAATGCAGCCCACGTTGAGGCATGTGCCGCCGAGGGTTTCCCGCCCTTCCGCACAGGCCGTCTTCAAGCCCAGCTGAGCGGCCCGGATTGCGGCCACATAGCCACCGGGACCGGCGCCGATCACCAGCACATCATAGTCAAACGCCTCGGCCATCAACCGCTCCACTGATCAAGGAATGGGGGCGCTTAGACATATGGGGACGGTCACGTCGAGGGGTAACGGTTACTTAACGGGGTCCGCTGTAAGGGGCGCGGAGGTGGAGGAGATTGACAGTGCCAGCCGATGATGGGTCCCACGGCTTTCGCCCGTGGCTCCTGATCGATGCGTCGCAAGAAGGCTTGCTGCGGTTCGCGACGGCGCGCCCTTCGGCGAACCCGCGACTGGACAATATCCGCGACATGGAGATTGCCGGCCTTCCGACCTTCACCGACGCACTTCAGCGATATGGACGAGAGGCAGAGGTCGAGCTTCGCGGCATGGACTGCGCCATGGCGATCGCCGGGGCTGCAACCGGCGAAACCATATCGCTCGTCAGGTCACGATGGACGATCGCGCGCAGCGGCATGGCGGCAATCTTCGGCGGGCCGGTCACCATTATCAACGATGTGGTAGCGCGGGCGTGGGGCACGCGATCCAACTCGGCAATTGTCGACCGGATCCGCGGCATCGGCACTCCCAATCTTCAGCGGCCCGGCCGTTACGTCATGATCATTGTCGAGGAAGGGGTAGGCGCCGCCGCGATCGATGTTGCGAGTGATCTTTCGGTGCGCATTCTCGAAACCGAAGCGGGGCATATGGATTTTGCTCCGAGCAGTGACGCCGAGCGAAACCTGGCGGAGGCCATGCGTGGATTGGCTCCCGCGACCAGCTGGGAGAAGATGCTGATGCTCGACCGGGCTGACCCCGCCTGGGCACAGGCATGTCCCGGAATGACCGAACCCCAGCGGCTGCAGCTGCTGGCGGGTATGCTCGGCCGGTTCAGCGTCAACGTGATGCATGCCTTCGGAGCATGGCAGGGGATTATGCTGACTGGCAGTCGCGCCGCCCGGATCGTCGGCCCCGGCAGCCGGCCTGCGTTCGATGCCGCCTTCCTGACTCGGCGCCACTTCAGCAGGTTGGTGACGACAGCACCAGCATGGCACATCAACCAGCGCGAAGCCGTTCTCTCGGGAACCGCAGAGTATCTTGCACAGCAATATTCCGTCGCTCTCAAGGTCGCGGCCTGACCGCGATCACGGACCTACAGGTCGATCAGCAGCCGCGTCGGATCCTCAATCGCTTCCTTGACGCGGACCAGGTACGTCACGGCCTCGCGCCCATCGATCAGCCGATGGTCGTAGCTTAGCGCCAAATACATCATCGGGCGGACGACGATCTGACCGTTCCGGACCACTGGACGATCCTCGATCCGATGCATGCCGAGGACGGCGGATTGCGGGGGATTGATGATCGGCGTCGACAGGAGCGATCCGAATACGCCACCATTGGAGATGGTGAAGGTGCCGCCCTTCATATCGTCCATGGTCAGCGTGCCTTCCTTGGCCTTCTTGCCAAAGCCGCCAATCGTCTTCTCGATGTCCGCGACGCTCAAGGACTCGGCGTTGCGAATGACCGGCACCACCAAGCCATTCGGAGCCGACACGGCGACCGAAATGTCAGCGAAATCGTTATAGACGATCTCGTCGCCTTCGATCTGCGCGTTGACGCCGGGGATATCCCGCAGCGCCATGCACACGGCCTTGGTGAAGAAGCCCATGAAGCCCAGACGGACGCCGTGCTTCTTTTCGAACAGGTCCTTATATTTGGCGCGCGCCTCAATGACGTTGGTCATGTCCACGTCATTATAGGTCGTGAG
>CAMLKX010000096.1 GCA_946480515.1 uncultured Sphingomonadaceae bacterium
ATCACACCGGGCCAAGGATGCGCGGAAGGCTCGCCGCGGCGAGCGGCGGGCGAGGGGGCGAAGCTGATGTCTGATCCGGCCGACGAAAAACTCTGGCGCCGGCGCTTTCTGCTGTTCACCCTGGTGCGGATCGGCGGCTTTGCGGTGTTCCTGCTCGGCTTGGCGATTTCGGCGACTGACCTCGTCCGCGAGGGAGGCTTCCCGATTCTCGGCTTCATCGTCTCAGCCTGCGGCATTGTCGATGCGGTGCTCGCCCCGATTCTTCTGCGCAGGATTTGGGAGCGATCGTGAAACGGTTCTGGAAGGAAGCCACCGCTCAGTCATTGGGTGGTGGCTGGGGAGTGCAGCTTGATGGACGCCCGCTGCGGACGCCGGCGCGGGCGGTGCTTGAACTGCCGGTTCGGGCCTTGGCCGAGGCGGTGGCACAGGAGTGGCAATCCTCTGAAGAGTCCGTGGATCCCCGGGCGATGCCCTTAACCGGGATGACCAATGCGGCGATTGATCGGGTCGGACCTGATCGCGCGAGCTTCTCGGCGGCTCTCGCAAAATATGGCGAGAGCGACTTACTACCGATCCGAGAGGCCGCCCGAACTGGCCGAGCGTCAGCAAGCGGCTTGGGATCCTCTCCTTGCCTGGGCCAGGGCGCGATACGACATCACATTTCGAACGACCGTTGGCGTTCGATTCGTTTGCCAACCCCAGCCAACCCTTGCCCGGCTATCCCAAGCGGTCGATGCGCTTGATCCCTTTCGATTGGCGGCGATGTCTCAGCTGGTCACCATCGGCGGTTCGCTCATCGCCGCCTTGGCCATCCAGGAGGGCGAGTTGAGTGCCGAGCAAGGCTGGATTGCCGTCACTCTCGACGACCGCTGGAATCTCGAAAAATGGGGCGCAGACGCGGAGGCTGAAGCTGCCCTTGCGAATCGTGCGCGCGATTTTCTGAGCGCCGCTGAATTTCTCCGCCTGCTTGATTAGTGCGTTGTTCCGGCCAGGTCGCGGACGAACGCGACGAGACCGGTTTGCCGCCAGCGCTTGAGGCGCTCGGCTGCCAGGATTGCCTGGACCTGCTGCAGGCACTCGGCTGAGTCCTGGTTGATCAGCACATAATCATATTCCGCCCAATGGCTGATCTCGTCAGCGGCCCGGGACATGCGGCCGCGAATCACCTCGGCGCTGTCAGTCCCGCGATGGTGCAGGCGCTGCTCGAGCTCCGCCATTGTCGGGGGCAGGATAAACACCCGGACCAGATCTTCACCCATGGCGGCGTGAAGCTGCTGGGTGCCCTGCCAATCGATGTCGAAGAGGACGTCCTGCCCCTGCTTGAGTGCGGCCTTGATTGGCGCCTGGGGAGTTCCGTAGCGGTAATCAAACACCGGTGCCCACTCGATAAATTCTTGTTCGGCAATCATCCGGTCGAATTCGGAATCGTCAACGAAGTGATAATCCACCCCTTCCCGTTCGCCCGCTCGCCGGGGCCGGGTCGTCGCGGAGACCGACATTGTGACTTCCTGATCGGCGGCAAGAAGCAACCGTGAAATGGTCGATTTCCCGGCGCCGGAAGGAGAAGAGAGAACGATCAGAAGACCGCGACGGCGCCGGTGAGTGAGGTCCATGCCAATCCATGCGCCGCTATTTTAGAGCGGTCAATCGCATGCGATGCTGCGCTGCACAAAAAAAGCTTGTCTTCGCAGGAATCTCGTTTATTGTGCAGTGCAACAAAGGAGTAAATATGCCCGCCGACAAGATTGATCCGCCGGTAGCAGGCACGGTCGAAACCGTGAAGCCCGAGCCGGCGAAAGTTGAGACCAAGGGCGTTTTGCCCGCCGCCACGCCTGTGCGCGCGCCGGCTGAAGCGAAAGCCGCGCCGAAGTTGGCCGCGGTGAAGCAAGACCTTCCGTTGGTCAAGCGCGGCCGGGGCCGTCCACGCAAGACCGAGGCCGAGAAGGCTGCAACGGTCGCTCGTCGCAAGAAGGCCGCTGCTCTCAAGAAAACGGCCAAGCGCGGTCCGGTGGTGAAGCCGGTCGCGGCAAAGCCAGCTCCAATCCGGAGCGTCGTGACAAAGTTCGAAAGGAAGCCCGTGATGACTGATACGAATCTGTTCGCAGGTCTGGGCGCTCTGCCCGGCGCTGATCAATTCCAGGCTGCGTTTGCGGAAGCCAACTCCAAGAGCCGCGAAGCCCTCACCAAGTCGGCCAAGGTTGCCGAGGAACTGGTCGACCTGACCAAGGCCAACGTCGAAGCTCTCGTGAGCTCGAGCAAGATCGCCACTGCCGGTGCGCAGGCGCTGAGCCAGGATGCGATCGCGTTTGGCAAGGAAGGCGTCGAGAAGGCGTCGGCTGCCGTGAAGAGCTTCAGCGAAGCCAAGTCGCCGACTGAGCTGGTGCAGCTCCAGAGCGATTATGCTCGCGCTTCGCTGGACCGCCTCATTTCCAATTCGTCGAAGCTCTCGGAATCCTTCGTCAAGCTGTTTGGCGAAGCGTTCGAGCCAATCTCGACCCGCGCCTCGGTCAATGCCGAGCGCGTGAACTCGCTTATTGCCTGAACTCCCTCCACCTTCAGGCAATTTAAGGCGGCCGCCTCCTGACATCGGGGGGCGGCCGTTTTTGTAGACAGCCGCCGCCGGCGAGGAACCACGGCCTTGCGAGCCGGTTTGTCGATGCCATATCCTAGCGCGTGATGATCACTCCCATGCCCCCCATTCCAATCAGATTAGCCGGCGACGAGCCTGGCCGCGGCGACGGCATCGAAGAGATCGAGAAGGGCGTCGTCACCCGCACCCGCCCGCGCACCAAGAAGCCGTCCGACTATAAAGTGCTGATGCTCAACGACGATTACACGCCGATGGAGTTCGTCGTCCTGGTGTTGCAGCGCTTTTTCAGCATGACGATCGATGATGCTACCCGAGTCATGCTCCAGGTGCACCAGAAGGGCGTCGCGGTTTGCGGCGTCTACACCTACGAGGTGGCGGAAACGAAGGTGTCGCAGGTGATCGACTTCGCGCGCGAGAATCAGCACCCGCTGCAGTGCACGCTCGAAAAGGCCTGATCCGCTCGCTCCCTTGAACCGGGTCCGAGTTGGACCTACGCGTTCGCGATGGACAGCATTTACATTGTTGGTGGCAAGCGGCTCGAGGGCGAGATCCCGATCTCGGGAGCGAAGAATGCGGCGCTGACGCTGCTTCCCTGCGCTCTTCTGACCGAGGAAAAGTTGACGCTGGCGAACCTGCCGCGCCTCGCCGACGTCGATAGTTTTGGCCATCTCCTGAATCAGCTGGGCGTGTCGACCAAAGTGGCGGGAGTGAAGCCGGGGGAAGTCGGTCGCCGGATGACCCTGCAGGCGAGCGAGATCGCGTCGACGGTCGCCCCTTATGACATGGTGCGGCGAATGCGCGCCTCAATCCTGGTGCTCGGTCCGATGCTCGCGCGAGCGGGAGAGGCAACCGTTTCCCTACCGGGTGGCTGCGCGATTGGCGACCGGCCGATCGATCTTCACCTCAAAGCACTCGAGGCGATCGGCGCCGAGATTGAGCTCGCCGCCGGCTATGTGAAGGCGACAGCTCCAAGCGGCCGGCTAGCCGGCGGCGATTACAGCTTTCCGCTGGTATCGGTCGGAGCGACCGAGAATGCGGTGATGGCCGCCGTGCTGGCGACCGGCCGCACTCAGCTGTTTAATGCCGCGCGCGAACCGGAAATCGTCGACTTATGCCGTCTTCTCACCGCGATGGGCGCGCAGATCGAAGGAATTGGCTCAGGTCACCTGATCATCGATGGGGTGGAGCGGTTGCACGGCACGGCCTACGAGGTCATGCCCGACCGTATCGAGGCGGGGAGCTATGCCTGCGCGGCCGGAATTACGGGTGGCTCGCTCGATCTGATCGGTGCCCGTCCCGAGGACATGCTGGCGATCACCAATGCGCTCGCGGCTTGCGGGTTGATCATCGAGTTCCACGACCGCGGCATGAAAGTTAGCGCGGATGGCGCACTTCGGCCGCTGGCCTTGTCGACCGCGCCCTTCCCGGCGTTCCCGACCGACATGCAGGCACAGTTCATGGCCATGCTGTGCAGGGCGAGCGGGGACAGCTTTCTCGAGGAGACGATTTTCGAGAACCGTTACATGCACGTGCCGGAGCTTCGCCGCATGGGTGCCTCGATCGACGTGCGCGGACGTTCGGCGATCGTGCACGGGGTCGATGGGCTGAACGGCGCCAACGTGATGGCGACAGACTTGCGCGCATCCATGAGCTTGATCCTGGCCGGCCTCGCTGCCGAGGGCGAGACCGAGGTGCTGCGGGTCTACCATCTCGACCGCGGCTATGAGCGGCTTGAGGAAAAGCTGAGCGCGGTGGGAGCGGCGATCGAGCGGCGCTCAGCCGGGTAAGTTAGAGCAGGTCCAGCGCGTGTAGCACGAGGCCGACGAGCCCGCCGACCAGGGTGCCGTTGATCCGGATATATTGAAGGTCGCGGCCCACCGCCGATTCCAGCCTGGCCGTGATGGTTCGGGCGTCCCAGCCGCGGATTGTGTCGCTGACCAGCTTCACGATTGAGCCACCGTAGCTGGCTGCCATGCCCGCGATCGCGCGCCGGGCGAAAATATTGATCGCTGAGCGAACGCCCGGATCGCTTTCAAGCGTGGCACCCATCGAAGCGAGGACTTCTCCAAGCTTTCCGGCGAGCGCAGCATCCGGATTCCGGGCCGCCCGAATGATCGCCTCCCGAGCGCTCTGCCATAAGCGGTCCAGCCAAACTGCCACGGCACGGTTGGCGAGCAAATCCTTCATCCGCTCGACCTTCGCGCGCGTTTCCGGGTTCTTCTGCAAGTCGTGAGCGAGGCGGGAAAGTTCCTCTTCAATCTTGCCGCGGACCGGGTGATCGGGGTCGCTACTCATCTCTGCCGTGAGCTTTCGGAGTCCGTCAACGATCGCGTCGGCAAGCTTGGCATCAAGCCCGGCTAGCTTGAGGACCCAGTTCGCGCGGCGATGGACCAGATCACGGATCAGAGCTTCATTGGCGTCGAGCGTCTTGGCCAGCCAGCGGATTGCCGACTCCAGCAATGGGATGTGACGCTCTTCACTGATCGCGGACGCGAGCGCATGACCAAGCACCGGTGCGACTTCGAAGCGACGGAGCCGGGTCGACACCGCCGATTTGACGATCCCGCCGAGCCGTTCGTCGTCCAGCCGTTCGAACACGTCGGCGATCAGGCGCGAGGCGCCGGTCCGCATTCGGCTGCTTTCGCCCGAAGGCGAGCGAAGGAAGCGGCCGACCGACCCCGCAATATCCAAGCCACGCATCCGGCGCGCCACCACTGGTGCGATCAGGAAATGCTCCTTGAGGAAGTTCGCAAGGGTGTCTCCGATCCGATCCTTGTTGCGCGGTATGATCGCGGTGTGGGGGATCGGAAGTCCAAGCGGATGCCGGAAAAGCGCGGTCACTGCGAACCAATCGGCCAGTCCGCCGACCATCGCGGCTTCAGCGAAAGCCTTGACGAAGCCAGCCCAGACATGATCGGCCTCGATCCGACGCGCGATCACGAAAAGCACGGCCATCAGCAGGAGCAGACCCGTGGCTGCCGCCTTCATCCCCCTTGCGCCCGGCTGTGCAGGATTGAACCGGGCGAGGATCGGAAGTGGGTCGCGATGAGGCCTACTCATGCTCCCTCAATCGCCGAATTGCTGATCAGTTCACTCAGCGGGTTGGGTCGCCGGCTGGCCGGGGACCCGATGCGCACCGCGTGCAACCAGCCGATGGAACGTCTTCGCGAACCAACGTTCGATGTCGACCGCGATGGAAAAGCCTGCAGGCACAAGGACCAGGGTGAGGATGGTCGAAAAAATCAGCCCGCCGATAACCGCAACTCCCATCGGCGAACGCCAGCTTCCGTCCCCAGTCAGCGACAAGGCGATCGGGATCATGCCGGCAACCATTGCCACGGTGGTCATCACGATTGGCTGCGCCCGTTTGTGGCCGGCCTCGATGATGGCTTCATCCTTCGCAACGCCGCGGTTCATCTCCTCGATCGCGAAATCGATCAGCAGGATGGAGTTTTTCGCGACAATCCCGAACAGCATCAGGATGCCGATGAGCACCGGCAGGGAGATAGCATTGCCCGTGATGTGCAGAGCGATCGCCGCTCCCAAAGGCGCGAGCAGGAGCGATCCCATGTTCACGAACGGTGACAGGAAGCTGCGGTAAAGCAGCACCAGCACGGCGAACACCAGCGCGATTCCAGAAATGACCGCAACTGTGAAGTTCTGGAACAATTGTTGCTCCATCTTCTGCGAACCGAGTGTCAGACGAGTGATCCCGCGCGGCAAATTCTTCACCGTCGGAAGCTCGTCGATCTTCTTCCAGGCATCGCTGCTGACCAGACCTGCGGCAAGGTCAGCCCCCACAGCCGTCCTTCGGACCTGGTCGGTGCGTTGCACCGTGGTCGGACCTGCGCCGAAGCCGATGTCAGCCACGGCCTTGAGCGGAACTGATCCGCCACTTGCGGTCGGTACCGGGAGGTTCTCAAGCGTTGCAAGATCGCGGCGGCTGGTCTCGGGAATCGCGACATGGATCGGGATCTGCCGGTCTGCGAGGGAGAACTTGGCGCTGTTTTGTTCAATGTCACCCAGCGTTGCGATCCGGATCGTTTGACTCAACGCGGTGGTGGTCACGCCGAGATCAGCTGCCAGATCGAACCGCGGTTTGATCACGATTTCCGGGCGGACCAGATCGCCCGCCACGCGCGGGGCCACAACTTCGCGTAGCGACCGCATCTCATCAGCGATCTTGTAGGCTGTCGTGAGGAGCAGTTGCGGATCGTCGCCGCCAAGAAACAGCATGATGTCTCGGCCGGGTCCCCCCGGGCCGCCGAAGTCCTGGCTGACGAAGCTCACCTGAGCGTCCGGGATCGCTGCGAGATTTGGCATCATCGCCCGTTCGAACTCAGTGCTCGACCGATCGCGATCGTCCTTCAGAATGATGTTCAGCGTGGCGTTGCCGACGAAGATGCGCTGAAAAACTTTCTCGACTTCGGGGTCCCGCTTCACAACGTCGGCGACCTGATCAGCCACGGCTTCCGTTTGTTCAAGCGTCGATCCGGGCGGCATGCTGATTTTGGCCGTGGAAGAATCGAGGTCCATCGAAGGCTGGAATGTCACCGACAGTTGGGCGAACAGGAGGACCGTGATTAGCAGTGAGGCGATGCCGCCGA
>CAMLKX010000097.1 GCA_946480515.1 uncultured Sphingomonadaceae bacterium
GCCCGGCGGCGGAGAACTTTTCCTGGTAGTGGACGGTCAGCGGGAAGAAGTCCTGGCCCGGCTTGACCGACTTGGCGGCGGTGACGGCGCACAGCACCACGGTCTCGCCGAGCGTCGCGAGCACAGCGCCGTCGGCCTGGCGGGCAACGCGGCCCGTTTCGAGCTTGAGGGTCTGTCCGCCAAGCTCGATTTCTACAGTCTTAATATCAAACATGTGATTTCCTTCATCCCGGCGGCCGGATGCTCACCGGGGCAGCTGTCGCGGGCAATCCGGCCCGCTGCGGTTCGGGGCATTTCGTCAGGCCCCAGGAACGCCCCGCCGGATTGCGGGGGGTCCAAAAAGCAAAGGGCGCCGCGCGGGCGCCCTTTCATTATTTGCGAAGGCCGAGCTTCGAGATCAAATCGCTGTAGCGGCTTGCGTCCTCGCGCTTGAGATAATCTAGCAGCGAGCGGCGCTTGTTGACCAGCATCAGCAGCCCGCGCCGCGAATGGTTGTCCTTGGCGTGAACCTTGAAATGCTCGGTCAGCGTGTTGATGCGATGGGTGAGGATCGCGATCTGCACTTCTGGCGAACCGGTGTCATCGGACCCGCGGCCATGTTCCTTGATCAATTCCTGCTTACGCTCGGCAGTGATCGACATCGTCTAACTCCTATCTTCTCTAGATGTTGAACCCGCGCACGACCTTGCAGACGCCTGCCGAAATCTCGACCAGTGCCACGGGACGGTTAGCGTCAGTGGCAAGATAGAGACCCGGCTGCGCGGGGGTTCCGACCAGTTGCTGTCCATGTCGGAGCAGCTGCGCCTGGGCGGGAGTGACGGGGAGGGCCGGGATGTCGTCCAGCCCCGCTGCGAGCGGGAGTACCGCCCCATCAAGCTGCCGCGCCTTAGCGGCTTGCGCCAAAATGTCCAGCGATATCGCCTGGTCGAGCGAGAAGGGCCCCGCCCGTGTTCGACGAAGCATCGCGACATGGCCGACCGTCCCGAGGGCATGGGCAATGTCGCGGGCGAGACTGCGGATGTATGTGCCCTTCGATACGGTGGCGGAGAGCGTGCTTTCGCTTGTCTCGTCATTTCCGCGGAAGCGGGAACCCAGATTTGCTTCTTGGGCTGGATCCCCGCTTGCGCGGGGATGACGAATAGAGAGGGAGTGAATGGTCACCGCCCTCGCCTTCAGTTCTACCTCCTCACCGGCGCGAGCGCGCGCATAGGCTGGCTTTCCGCTGATCTTCAGCGCCGAATAGGCTGGCGGCACCTGCGTGATTTGACCAGTGAACTGTGGCAGCACCGCTTCGATCTGCGCTCGCGTTGGCCGAACGTCGCTTTCGGCGATGACTGCGCCCTCCAGATCCAGCGTGTCCGTCTCTGCACCGAAGGCAATGGTGAAGTCATACGCCTTCGTTGATTCCAGCATTCGGCCACACAGCTTGGTGGCTTCGCCGATCGCGATCGGAAGAACTCCACTCGCGAGGGGATCGAGGGTCCCGCCGTGCCCGACACGCATCTTCGGTACGCCAGCGTCCCGCAGCGCCCGCTTGACGGCGCTGACGACCGCGGTCGACCCGATCCCAATCGGCTTGTCGATGACCAACCAGCCATGGGGGGCAACACCACAATCGGTCATGCAGCGATGCTCGCGCGCGATAATGAGATGGTCATCGTGATTTTGAGAACTGGCAACGTCCGAAACTGTTGGATAAGAGCCGCCCAGCGCCGCTTCGGCGCCGGAGAAACCTGATGCGGATTGCAATGATCGGGACCGGCTATGTCGGCCTCGTTTCGGGTGCGTGCTTTGCCGATTTTGGCCACCATGTCACGTGTGTTGATAAGGATGAGACAAAGATCAGCAACTTGCGCAAAGGCAAGATGCCGATCTGGGAGCCCGGCCTCGAAGCATTGGTTCTCCATAACGCGAACGCCGGGCGGCTTTCGTTCACGACCGATCTGACGGAGGCACTGGAAGGTGCGGAGGCGGTGTTCATCGCCGTCGGAACTCCGGCGCGGCGCGGCGACGGTCACGCCGACCTCAGCTACGTCTATGCTGCTGCAAAGGAAATTGCAGAAACCCTTACTGGGCCCGCTGTCGTCGTGACCAAGTCGACCGTGCCGGTTGGGACCGGCGACGAGATCGAAAAAATCCTGACGGAGAATGGCGCTCCCGATGGGACTCTCGTCGCATCCAACCCCGAGTTTCTGCGCGAAGGATCGGCAATCCGCGACTTCAAGATTCCCGACCGGATCGTGATCGGCGCCGAAGACGAACGCGCGCAGCATATTATGAGCGAAGTGTACCGGCCGCTGTTTCTCAACAAGGCGCCGATCCTGTTTACTGGAAGGCGCACGGCCGAGCTGATCAAATATGCGGCGAACGCATTCCTCGCGACCAAGATCAGCTTCATCAATGAAGTCGCGGATTTGTGCGAAGCTGTTGGCGCGGACGTCCAGGAGGTGTCTCGCGGAATTGGCCTCGACAATCGGATCGGCGCGAAGTTTCTGCACGCGGGTCCGGGTTACGGCGGCAGCTGCTTCCCCAAGGATACGCTCGCGCTGCTTCAGACAGCGGAGGCGTTTGGATCGCCAATGCGGATCGTCTCTAGCGTTGTCGAGGTCAACGATCAGCGCAAGTCCGGGTTATGGACCCGCGTTCGCGATGCGCTGGGCGGAAGCGTCGAGGGCAAGCGTGTCGCGGTCCTGGGGCTAACCTTCAAGCCGAACACCGATGACATGCGCGATGCGCCGAGCCTGCCGCTGATCCGTTCGCTGCAAGAAGGCGGAGCCGCTGTCGCTGCATTCGATCCGGTCGGCCGGGAGCAAGCCGAGCCGCTGCTTTCGAACATTGAATTCGCGTCAGACAGCTATGCCGCGGTCAAGGGAGCAGACGCACTGGTGCTGGTCACGGAGTGGGACGAATTCCGTGCTCTCGACCTGCGCCGGATCGCCGAACTGATGCGTGGCCGGGCAGTGCTTGACCTACGCAACATCTATGAACCGGATGAGGTCGTAGAGGCCGGTCTGACCTACTTCGGGATAGGGAGGGGCACGTCCGCAAACGGGAGCGGAGCCACACCTCAATGAGGCAAGGGCGCTAAATGTCAGTTCTGGTCACCGGTGCTGCCGGGTTCATTGGCTTTCACACCGCGCGCGCGCTGCTGAAGCGCGGTGAAACAGTCGTCGGAATCGACAATCTGACGCCCTATTACGACGTTCGCCTGAAGCAGCGCAGAATCGCAGAACTCGAGCGCGACTATCCGGCCAGCTTTGCCTTTCTCGAACTGGATTTCGCCGACAATTTCGAGCTTCGGCGGGCGCTTGACCAGCGCGAGTTCGACCGGATCATCCATCTCGGTGCGCAGCCGGGAGTACGCTACAGCCTCGAAAACCCAGGCGCCTACATCCATTCGAACGTGGTTGGTCATACCAACATGCTGGAGATCGCACGCTCGCGATCAACGGCCCATTTCGTCTATGCTTCATCCTCATCGGTTTATGGCGGGAATGAGTCGCTTCCGTTCAGAGTTGAGGACCGCGCCGACCGGCCGGTTTCGCTCTATGCCGCGACCAAGCGAACCGATGAATTGATCAGCGAGAGCTATGCGCATCTCTTCCGCATTCCGATGACCGGCCTGCGCTTCTTCACGGTCTACGGTCCGTGGGGAAGGCCCGACATGGCGATGTGGATCTTCACCAAGGCTATCCTGGAAGGGACGCCCTTGATGCTGTTCAACGGTGGGGAGATGCGGCGCGACTTCACCTATATCGATGATGTCGTGGCGGGCATCCTGGCATGCCTCGATTCACCGCCGCAAGATGATCGCCAGGAAAAGCCGGGCGGGAGCTTTTCGCCGCACGCGGTCTACAACATCGGCAATCATCGTTCCGAAGAACTGGTCCGCGTTGTCGATCTGCTGGAGCAGGCCATCGGCCGCAAAGCGGAGGTGCAAATGGAAGCGATGCAGCCCGGCGACGTTCGCGACACCTACGCCGACATCAGTGCGATTCAACGCGATCATGGATTCGCGCCGCTTACCCGCATTGACGAGGGCATTCCCCGCTTCGTCGAGTGGTACAAGGCGTACCACGGCCTACGGTAGCCGCGTCCGAACTACACTCTCAGCCAATGGCTGAGGTCACGACCGGTAATGCGCGCGAGCCGATCGACATCATCCGAATATTTCTCGCGGATTTCGGTGCGTATAGCCGCGCTGAGGCGGACCGGCGGCGGCTCGGCCTCATTCCACTCGAGCAGACGCTTTCGTGCGGCGAGCAACAATCTGGTCGCCTTGGTCTCGCCCTTGGCCAGATTCTCGAGCCGCTCCACCCGTTGCCGATAGTGCGATCCGGCAAGCTTGGCGCGGACAGCAACGGGCGGGCGTTTTAGCAGCCGTTGAAGCCAACCGATTTTAAACCCTCTGCTGGAGCGTCGCGGCGTAAAATTCTTGCGCTTGTCGTGCGGGAGATCCAGGAACTGCAGGACGCTCGCGTAGGTCGCTGCGGGATCCGCCGCTAAGTCGTCATAGACCGAAATGAAGCAGCGTTCCCGACCGACGACATCGATGAACTGCTGCACATAGTCGCCCAGCCTGCCAACTTCGTCATAGCGCAGCCACCGCGGGTCGACGCAGCTCCGCGGAATCTTGCGGCCCTGCTTGCGGGCCTCGATCAACTTCCAGGCGCGGTCGAAGCTGCGCTCGGTTTCGTCACCTAGAAAGAGCAGCCGTTGATGCAGCGACGGCAGCATCTTCATCGGGTCGCGAACGCCGATGATGAACTTGGCCTCTGGCCACAGCCGAAGGATCGCGCGGATCTGCTCCGGAACGTAGAGGTAGGTAACCGATCCTTCCATCAGCAGCGATTGCGGCTTGTCGCAATGATTGAAATAGCGATCGAGATACTCTGCGCTGACTCGCTCGCGAAGCTCATCCTCGGGCAATTCGCTGAGGTCGAACTGAGCGAAATAATGCGGCTCTTTTACGCTCGAAAAGCAAACGCCCCGGTGCTTGCTCAGATAGCGGGCAAGAGCAGTCGTTCCAGTTCTTGGCGCCCCAACAATGCAGGCGAACCGCTGATCGAAATGGTCAATCATCAGTCTCTTCCAGTCTTGCCGGCGCATAAGGCGGCCGGATCATATCTTTCAGCAGATCGGCGATAAGGCGGATGCCAGTCTCTGCTTGAAAGGCCGAACGAACGCGGTGGTACCCTGCGGTTCCAAGCCGGTGTCGCTCTGCGGGGGAACTGATCAGCATGGACAGTGCCGCGCCCAATGCGGCCACATCTCCCGGCGGCACTAGAATGCCCGTCTCACCATCGGTGATCAGCTCAGGAATTGCCGAGAAGCTAGTGGAAAGGCACGGCAGAGCCTGACTCTGCGCCTCCATCAACACATTGGGCATGCCGTCGCGATCACCATCGCCGCCCTCCACTGAGGGCAACACGAAGAGATCGCTGGCGCGATAGGCGGCGATGACCGCCTGTTGCTCTTTCGAGCCATGCCACTCCAATCTGCCATCGAGACCGAGTGCTCGCGCCTGGTCTTTCAACGCGCCAAGCAGCTTCCCCTCACCGATGTGATGCCAGCGCCAGTGCAACTCCCGCGGGAGGCGCGCGAGAGCATGCAACAGCAGGTCAAAGCCCTTCTTCTCGACCGCGCGGCCGACGGACAGAATCCGCACCGGGTCACTCGGGTCGCTCCCGTCACGCGCCTCTCTTGCCGGAGCATCGCTGGGAAAGCGTGCGAGCATCAGGCCATGATAGACGAGATGAACCTTGCCCGGTTCGTCGGCGAGCTCATCCAGGTGCGCAGCCCCGTCGGTGGTGCAGGTTGTACACCAGCGCATTTGCGCCAGCTTGGCTCGCTTGTCCCACTCCGGCGCGGTCCAGATGTCGCGGGCATGCGCACTTCCGGCTAGGGGGAGTTCAAGCATCTCCGCAGCATAGCGAGCGACATTGGTCGCGGAATTCAGGAAATGAACGTAGATTCCGGAAATTCCGGCCGGGATTTCTGCTGCAAGGATCACGGCGCGGTAGAAGGCCCTGACCCGCCTGCGGCTATATCCCTGTGCGAGATCATGGCTGAGGAGTCCGCGCGCCGTCCGGTAGCCGGGAAGTCGCCGAACTTTCCGCCAGGCGCTGAGCAAGCGTAGCGGCTGAAGGAAGGGATCGCCCAGCTCCAGGATCGGCGCCTGTACTTGCGCGTGGATCCCGTGCTTGATGCGGTCCTTGGCACCGAATGTCACCAGCTGAAGACGAAGCCCCTCCTGCTCAAGGCCGACGAGCTCTTGCGCGACAAAGGTGGTCGACACTCGCGGCCAGCCTTGCACGACGACACATAGATCGGGTTGATCGTTCATCGAATGTCCTCGTCCGATCGGCACGTCGAGGCGAGGTCGCCCAGTACCGCCTGCGATCTGGCGGTGACCGTGTGACAATCTTCAAATGCTCTTCGGGCAGCTTGCCCCATCGAGCGACGCAGGTCGGGATCGTTCGACAGCGAACGAACCGCCGCTATGAACGCGCGGTGATCCCCAGGTGGAATTCGTACCGCGAAGTCCGCATCGCCGAGAATGTCACGAACGCCCGGCAAGTCGGAAACGATGATCGGCAGTCCCGCCGCCATATATTCCAGCAACTTGAGCGGTGATGTGATCGCCGCGCTCTCCACCCCGCTGGCGTTCATGACGCTCGCCTCATAGGGTGCGACCGCCACGTCGAACATCTCGTAAAGCTTGTTCAACTCGGCGTGCGGCACATAGCCGTGCAGCTTCAGGTTGGCGGGAAGGGGCGACGTGATCCAGCACAGATCCGATTCAGCAGCGCCGACCACGTGGAAGTCGATGTCGTCCAGTTCCCGCGCGGCCTCCATGACCGCCTCGATCCCCTTTCCCGGAAAGGGTCTGCTAACCAGGCCGACTTGAAGCCGGACGCGTTGCATGCGGCGCGGGCGAGCGCTCGTACCCAGTACGTCGGCTGCCGCGTTCGGAACGACCAGGATCGGCTTGCCGTCCAAAGCCTTGAACTGACGGCGATGCTCGTCCGCCAGGGTCGAGGTGACACACACCAGGTGAGAGAAATTTCTTTGCCTGAACAACCATTTCAGCACCCACCAGCGAGCCGTGAAGCGGGGCGGCATGGCATGCGCTTCATAGATCACCGGCTTGTTCGAACGTG
>CAMLKX010000098.1 GCA_946480515.1 uncultured Sphingomonadaceae bacterium
GCCCACATGGGTGCCCGTAACACCGCCGGTGCTGACCTGATCGACCTCACCCCGCCGGGCCATTTCCGCGAGCTCGGAGAAGCCGCCGATGAGCGGCAGATCTTCAAGCGCATCGATCTTTGGTCGGTCATCGGCAACCCCGACAAACTGCAGGTGCGGGAAGCGCTGCGACAGCAGCAACTGTCGGATCCTCGCAATGGACACCGGATCGGCGCCGTAAAAGGCAATTCGCTGGGCGATAGAACCGCGATGGGCCAGCCAACTCAGCAGCTTGCTGACCAGCGGGCGCGACAGGAACAGACAGGTGATCAGGCACAGCAAGAACAGGATGTTGAATCCGCGTGAATAAGTTTCGATCAAGCCGAACTGCCAGAGCAGGGCGGACGCGATCAGGCTGCTGATGATCGCATCGAAGACCGCATCGCCTTCCCCGTCCATGACGTTTACGAGGGTGCGGCGGTAGGCCTGCTTGGACGACCTGATCAGAAGAAAGGTGGCTGCGGTCATCGCCAGCGCAAAGATGTGGACGGTCGGGATCAGCCGTTGGCCGAAAATCAGGTCATATGAAGCGAGTGCCAGGATGACGCTGACGGCGAGGCAACAAAGATCGGCGAGAATGAAGACCGGGCCGACAATGTTCGAAGTGAAACGAACGGTCTTATGTCCGTGCCCCATTCGATCCGCGTGCTCGGCACCCGCCGGCAGTCTGAGGCGACGGCCGGCCCATTCCTCATGACCCACGCCCATCAGATAAAGCCCCGGCTGAGCTTGGTATCCCGCTGATGCGCATACTCCAGATCCACGCGCTCGACGGACTCGGATCCACCCGAGCGTAATGCAATTTTACGCAGCGCATCATAAACCCGGCGGTCCGCCGGTATGTCCTGGAACGCCTGCCACAGTGAGCGCTCCGCCTGACGGGGATCGCCGCTAGCTGAATAGCTGCGATAGAGAAGCATCCGGTCCGGCCCGGATTCCGGAAGCAGGGTCACCAGTTTCTGTGCGTCGACGAGCGCGGCCTGCGGCCTGCCGGTCCGGAGTGCGAGTTCGGCGCGGCCCCGAAGCGCCGCTACGTGCCCGGAGTCGAACGCAAGAACCGCATCGAACCGGCGTCTTGCTTCCCCCGCTTGCCCAAGGTTCATCAGCGCGGTGCCAAGAACCGCATTGGCGTCGGCATTGTCAGCCTCGATCGGAAGCCGGGCGACGGGTGTGGCGAGAGCACGCGCGTCATGCGGCAGACCAACACTGTTGAAGAACGCGGCGTAGGCAAGCCGCTGGTCCGGCCGGGTAGCCGCGCCGGCGTGCCTGCGCGCGTCTTCCACCCGTTGCTGAGCTGGCCACTCGTCCGACCAGAGCTGCAGAACGGACTCGATCAGCTTGGCGGGGGCATCGGCCGTCAACATCGCCAGCGAAGCCGACCGAGCGGACGCCACATCGCCAGCCCGAAAGGCTGCCTCGATGAAGCGGAGCGCCGCACCCTTGTCCGCTGGAGCCATTTGCATCAGCCGCCGCCGGAGGTCCACGACGCTGCGCCAGTCGTCCTTTCGCTCGTAGATCGAAGCAAGCGCGCGGATGCTCCCCCGATCAGTCGGCTGGAGGCGGATTTGCGCGCGAAGCAATTCAAGCGCCTCCTGATCCCGTTCCAGGAAGAGCAGCGTGCGCGCTTTGAGGATTGTGGCGTCGGGATTGTACGGCTCAGCTGCGAGAAGCTGATCGGCATAGATCATCGCCTCCTCGGGCCGGTTGCGATGAAGCGCAACATGACCATAAGCCAGCTTCACCTCCGGGCTATCCGGAGCAACCAGCTCGAGTTCCTTGGCGTGATTCTCTGCGAGTTCCGTGTTGCCAATCAGCAACGCAAGCCTCGTAATCGACTGCAGAATCGCGGGATCGCTACGGTTCAATTCATGAGCGCGGACGAACGCCTCATAAGCATCCACCAATTCGCCCAACGCGACATTCGTCTTGCCAAGCTCCACCCAATATTCCGGCACGTCCTCTGAGGTGAAGACCAGAAGCAGCAGCGCATTGCGTGCAGCCGGCAGATCATTCGCGGCGATGGCGGCCTGATACTCTCCATAGGCTTGCCGGGCTTGCCGTTCAGTCGAATTGCAGCCGCAGAGCGCAATTGACATTAGCAACAGGCAAGCGAAACTATCGGTCAAGTGGGTACGGCGGCAATGCATCACACTGGGATACTCTCGATCTGATTATCGTTTTATAAATTTGCGGACGCAATACGCTCTTAGAACAGAGAAGACGGCGAATCGGCGTCAGGGAGAAAGGGACTAAGTGTGTTCAGAGGTTCAGTCGCGTTTGTCCTTGCGCTAAGTGTGCTGGCTGCTCAGCCGTCGGCTGCAGCAGCGCAACAAGTCTCCTCCTCCGTTCCCGGCGCCGCCTATCGCATCAATCCCGGTGATGAGCTTGAGATCCTGGTGTGGGGCGATGAGCGCCTGCAGCGCGTTGTGCGTGTGCTGCCTGACGGGACTTTCGCCTTTCCCCTGGTCGGTCAGGTCTCTGCTGCCGGTCGACTACCCGCCGACCTTGAGCGGGTGATCACCGCGGGACTGCAACCTCAGTATCGCGGTCCTGTTCCGCAAGTCACCGTCTCAATCAAGAACCCGGCCGGTTATCAATTCTCGGTCGTTGGAAAGGTCCGCAGTCCCGGCACGTTCACTCCAGGGCGCTACGTCAATGCGCTTGAAGCGATCGCAATTGCCGGGGGACCGACAGAGTTTGCTCAAGTGGGGGGAATCAGCATCATCCGCAAATCAGGGGCGCAGCTGCGCAATATCCGGGTGCGCATTTCGGACGCACTCAAGGGCAACACAGACCGGGTCACGCAGTCCGAGATCCCGCCGATTGAAAGCGGCGATACGCTGGTGGTCCCATGACCCGCGCTGATCGCCTTCGCCTGGCGCTGGCCGCCGGCAGCAGCATCCTCGCCGCGGCTCCAGTCAGCGCCCAGCTACCGCCAAGCACCGGTGCCGACCCAGAGGCTGCAACTACTGGTGGCGAGCTCGCTGATGAGGGCGGTCCCTCGACTTACGTCAACTTCGACGCGAGCGTCGGCTACGCATCGAACCCGTTCCTTGATTTCGGTGATGACACCGGCAGTCTGTTCGGCCGAATTTCCGCCTTCGCCGCGCACGAGTGGCGCAGCGAGCGGAGCGCCTCGCGGGCGAGGAGCGAAACCCGGCTGTCGGCCTTCGTCGAAAACACAACCTACGCGCAGCACTACGGATCGGAGCAGATTTTCGACCTTCAGGCAGCGACCGTCTACGATGCGAACGAGCGGCTGCGGCTGTTCGGCCGTCTTGGCTTCAGCGGCGATCTGAGCGGTCAGCTTGGCACACGCTTTGTCGATACTCCGGGACGGCCGCCATCGCCCGAACCCGGTGTCCCGCCGCCGCCCGAGTTTGATCCCGATTTCGCAGCCCTCAACGGGCGGCAGTATCGGCTGACCGGCCAAGCAGGCGCGACGATCGACGTCGGAACTCGCGACACGGTGACGATCAGCGGCGGTGCGGAGCGCGTCTTCCATACCAATGATCGTGACGATCTTGATTACATGATGCTGTTCGCCACCGGGGCCTATGACCATCAGTTGAGCGAGCGTTCGGCTGTGGGAGGCCGGATTGGCATCCAGCATGCCAACTATCACGGCGCCGACAATTATGTCCTGACGATCACGCCCCAGATTACCGGCCGCACCATGCTGTCGGAAGACTGGGAAGTATCGGGGGCGGTCGGCCTGGCATTCGCGAAGGAACGCACTCCCGATGAAGGGTCTGACACCTCGACCAATCTGTCGTTCGAGGGCACCATTTGCCGCACCAGCCCCAGCGAGCGCTTCTGCGCCCGCGCTGCGCGCTATCAGCAGACCAATACTGCGGCAAACCTGACCACGACCTCAAGCATCGGTGTCGAATACTTCAACCGGCTGGACGCGGTGCAGACGATCCAGGCAGGTGCCAGCTTTGTGCGCTATGCCGGGTCTGCGTTCGAGGACGACGGCACCTACATGCAGGCAAGCGGCACCTACACGCGGCAGCTGAACGACCGGATGTTCGCTGGCGCGAACCTCGCCGCACGCAAGTTCAGCGACAAGGGCGGTCCTGACCCTCGGCCTGACTTCAGCGGCAGCCTGTTCGTTCGTTACCGGCTGGGCGATTTGCTGTGATGGAAGGGCAGGCAATCGGACGAGGTGAGGCGAGTCCCACTTGGTTCTTCAATCATCTGCCTGCCATCCTGTGGCAGCGTCGGATCTTTGTGATCACGACATTTGCCGTTCTCTTCATTGCCTCGATCGTCGCGGCATTCGCGCTGCCCACTATCTATCGGTCGACGGCGACCTTGCTTGTCCAGTCGCAGGACCTTCCCTCCACGATTGTTGAATCACCCACCACCGGAGCGATTCAGCAGCGGATCGCGCGCATCCGGGAGCGGGTGCTCAGCCGCGGCGATCTGATCGCGATTATCGAGCAGAACGACCTCTACGTCGACGAGCGGAAAAGCGCTCCGATGTCGCAAATCATCGAGGAGATGCGCGAGTCGACCATGGTCGGTGCGCTCGCCAGCGACATCGGCACCCCTGCCGGGGGGACAAACGACCCCGTCGCGCTGACTGTCAGCTTCGATTATCCCGATCCGGAAAAGGCGCAGGTCGTCCTGCAGAGTTACGTTACCAAATTCCTGCAGATGGACACTGAGGATGTGGAGGATCAGGCCACGCTGACGGTCCGCTTCCTGCAAGATCAGGCAAGCAAGCTTCAGGGGCAAATCGCCCAGATTGAAGGCGCCCTGACTTCGCTCAAGGCGCGGCATGGCTCATCACTCGCGGCCGCAGGCGTTTCGCCGATGCTCGATACGGGAAGCTACAGCGCGCAGATCACCAGCCTCGAGAACCAGAACCGGCAGCTGATGATGATGAGCAGGAGGCCGCCGGAACGCACCTCCGCGGTTGCTGCTGCTGAGGCCGCGCTTGCCACTGCACGAGCAACCTACAATGACTCCCATCCCGACGTGCAGATGGCGCGCGAGCGGCTCGAGGAATTGCGCCGAATCGCGCAGGAGAACCCCAACTCCAGCGATGCAGCCGGCATCCAGGAACAGATTTCTGCCAACAACGCCGCAATCCAGTCCCTGATCGTCGCTCGGAATGCCGCGATGGGCCGGGCAAGTTCCACCATGGCGGGCCAAGCTCGCGCTCCCGCAATCATGGAACGCGCGATGCAGCTGGAAAGCCGCGCCGCAACCTTGCGCCAGCAGTATCAAGACGTGTCCACTAATCTGCTCAAAGCCCAGAACAGCGCTCGTATGGCCGTTGAGCAGCGGGCGGAACGGCTGTCGCTGGTCGAGCCGCCGAGTCTGCCCGACACGCCCCATTCCCCTAACCGGCCGCTGCTGATCGCTGCCGGCGCGATTGCGGGTCTGCTGCTCGGGCTCGTGCTGGCGCTTGCCGTCGAATTCATCTCCCGGCCGCTGCGCAGCCCAGTCCAACTGCATGCGCTCCGGCTTCCCGTACTGGGCGTGGTTCCGCTCCTCACTGCCGAGGAGCGCAAGCCGTGGTTCAGTTTTCTCAAGCGACGAGAGAGAAAAGTTGCATAGCTCCCTCCAGCAAACCTCCAGCACGATGTCATTGAACATGGCCCATCCAGACGCCGAGCGGCTGCCGGTACTTCCAACCCGCGCCGTCGCGAGCGAGGTCGCGTGGAACCAGACGATCAGCAAGTCGCGGGGGATCTACGGTTTTGACAGCATGGACCCGCGATCCCGCTCCTTCAACTTGATCCGTGCTCGGATTCTTGAACTTCGCCGGGAGCGCAATTGGCGCATGTTCGGGGTCGTTTCGGCTACCCCAAACGTGGGCAAGTCATTCATTGCCGCCAATGTTGCGGCCGCAGTCAGCCGCGATCCGCGGCACTGCACCTATCTGCTCGATTTCGACCTCCGCCGTGGCTCGCTCAGCAGTGTATTCGGAGTGCGATCGGGATCCGATCTTCGCAAATATCTTGAACGTGCTCCGGGCGTCGATGCACCGGCCGCCTTCACCTTCCAGGGCGAAGAGCTGATCCTGCTTCCAACCGCCCCCGGCCACATCCACTCCGCGGAGCTCTTGGCCAGCGAGCGCGCCCAGTCCTTGCTCAAGGCAATGCGGTTGTCGGATGACGCCAATCTGTTCATCGTCGACTTGCCGCCGGTCTTTGCCAACGACGATGCATCGACGACGATGGAAATGCTCGATTCCTACATCCTTGTTGCCGAGGAAGGGAAGTCGACCCAACGTGAGATCGAAGATGCCGTGGCGATGCTCGGTGAAGAGCGATTGGCAGGCGTGATCCTGAACAAATATCGCGGCGGACTCGTCAGCGAAGGTTATGGGGTCGAGGAACACTACGCGAGCGGCTACGGCAAGCCGGTCGCCTGACCCCCTCTTAAGTCGATCAGCGCTTCGGCGGAGCGAAGCCTTCCTTATATTCGATCTTCGCCGACTTGCGCAGGCTCTTCAGCCGATCCTGCATGAACTTTGTGCCTTGGTCCCGGCGCATCGCGGCGACGGCTAATGGCCGCGCCTGATCCCCAACGAGGGGGGAAGGCTCACGAGCAACGATGACACTCGCGACCATCTTTCCACCGGCGGGAATGACGAATGGCTCGTCCTTGGGAAGCGTCGCAATCCTTCCGTACATGTCGGGCGGGATTACTGCCGTATCCACCCGATTCCGCGAGCGGGTGAATGCAATGTTATTCTTGGTCAGAACGTCAGCCAGTTGCGCGAGGGTCTTAGCCGCGACGATTTGGCTCTTCACCGCCGGATTGGTCGGCGCTTCATATTGCAACTGGTCAAGGTTCCAGAATTCACGCTTTGCAAACATTCCCGGGCGGGACGCCTGATAGCGGGAGATTTCCGGAGCTGACGGCAGCTGTTCGGTGTTCAACTGCCGCGACGCCAGCATGCTGATGAGCAGGTCCTCGGTCATTCGGCGCTGACGATTGAGGAACTCGGGAGATGTATCGAGGCCTTCGGTTCGGGCCTGTTGGGCGAGCAGCCGGCGGTCAATCATCGTTTGCAGGATGCGCGACCTCGCTTCGTCGGATCGCAAATTGCGCGGCAGGTTGGCCGCGCTAAGCTCCGCGTTCAATTCCGTCGCAGTGACCTC
>CAMLKX010000099.1 GCA_946480515.1 uncultured Sphingomonadaceae bacterium
ATTCTCCCGATCACGAAATTGCCCCGCGCCATCGAAGGTTTCTAGCGCAAGACCGGTCGGGTCCGTGTGCCTATGACAGCTGGCGCACTCCTCATCATCAAGATGAGCGGTCAGACGCTCACGCGGGGTCTTGAACTTCGGATTGCTAGTGTCCTGGACGATGGTGAAATTGACGTTGGCAGGCGCGGTCGGCGTCTCCTGACACATCAGCACTTCCCGCAGGGCCTTGCCGCGCAAAGTTGGTGAGGTCCGGCCCTCGTGAGAGTGCAACGCGAGGAAACTGATGTGGGTCAGCAGGCCAACCCTCGGACTATCGGCGGGCAGGTCAACGATCGTCCAATCTTTCGGAGCATAGGGCATCCGGTAAAGCGGACTGAGCGTCCGGTTCATCGCCACTTTGCGACTGGTGAACATGTCGCGGTAATCCCCGTGCTCGGCAATCAGCAGGTGAAGAACCGTGCGAAGCGTCTGTTCGCGGGCGGCTGCGGCTACTGAGGAGCGGAATGCCGGGTAGATGAGTGCGTCCTTGGACAAACCGCCCAGCGCTTCCAACTGAAGGAAGTCCTCGAAAAAGGCCTTTGCCCCTTCGGTGAATCTTGGTGAGGTCAGCAATCGATCGACTTGTCGGGACAGGCCCGCATCGGTCATCAGCTCGCCCGATCCGGCTGCGCGCAGAAGCTCATCGTCAGGCGTGCTGTTCCACAAGAAGAAGCTGAGTTTGGTCGCTCTCGACCAGCCATCGAGCGTCAGCTTATCTGGGCTTCCGGGGTCTGGAACCAGATGGTCCACCTGGAACAGGAACGGAAGGTCGGACAGCATCCCCGCCAGCGTCGTGGCAAGACCGGCGTGAAAATCCCCCAGCACCCGCGCGGACGAGAGGGTGCTAGTCACTGCGAACTGCTTTTCCTCTGGGTTCAGCGGGCGCCGGAACAGCCGCTTGCCGACACGTTCGAAGAAGTGGCCCGCGCATTCCGACCCGTCGCGATCCGAAGCTCCGGGGGAGCAGCCCACCAGTCGTTCACGATGCGGCGGATCAACCACCTGTTCGGCGATCACCCGGGCAATGGACTCATACTGTTCGGCGCCTCCCGGAGTAAGCGCAACGGTGCTCGTGCCAGCGGCTAGCAGTCCTTCGACACGAAGGTCCGGTTCGAAGCGCCCGCTCACCTTGATGTCATGACCGAAGATATCGGCGATTGCCGCCCGATATTGCGCCTCTGTGAGCCGCCGCAGCCGCGGCGCCTCTCCGTTTGAGGCGGGCGCATTGACTTCTGATCTCGCCTTTCCACCGGTCAGTACCCCGATACCAGTGGAGGCAACTGCGCAGCAGATCGCAACGGTGGAGAGTTTCTTCAACATGACTTTCATCGAACGGCCACGCTTGCTGCTCTGGATCGGGTATCACTCACCAGAAAGGCAGGCACTCCCCGGAACCTCAGGGCGCTTGAAATGGCCGTGTTGCGTTTGGTGCGTGGGTCGGGAAATGCATCGGCATAGGTCTGAATGGCATTCAGCAAGGCCGGGCAGGAGAGCTTGGTCAGGTTGGCGCCGACCTGTGTCGACTGAACGTACTGCTCGGCGATGCTCGCAATCGTATGATAACCGAAGATTCCACCCTCGATCGACTCGTCTGGGCGGATGGTCGCTCGCAGGCGCGCCTTTCTCACCTCGCGATAGGAATCGACGATCTGTTCCTTGAGGCGAAACCGCAGGTCGAACGGCGCGGTCGTCAGGACACCGTTTTTAATCTGACCTTTGGCGGTCGAGTGAAATCGGGGGTTGGGATCGATGTCGAGACTGGTCCAGGCGATCGGCTTTCCAGCTGAGCTTTGCTCAATTGGCGAGCTGCTGGCGAAGAACCGGACCGTCACCTCCTTGTCGTTGTTCAGGTCGTCGACGCCGCTCACTTCCACTAGGGTCGGCGCCGCTTGCGATGTGATGACATTGTCCGCGACCGCCGGATCGCCAAAATCCTTCGTCGCGAAGTTACAGCCTGTGGCGCGGTACAGAGCATTATCGACACCTTCTGCGCCATCAACCCCGCGGTAATCCGTCGACTTGCTGCGGCCATCGAGATCGATCCCGAAAGCAACCTTGCCTCGATACTCCTCATTCCCAGTCGCAAGCATCGGAAAATCGTCAGGATTGGTGCAGCTGTCATAGGCAAACCGCTGGCCGAGGAAGACCACCGCGCCCTTGCCCGCCGGGATTTGATGCTTGGCTCGAAGCGCGTCTTCCTCCGCCGGTGTCAGCTTGCGGACCCCGCCGCCCTGATCGGCGCCAACCCCCGTCGGCACCATTTTGAAGCCCAGCCGCTGAGCCATTAACCGTTGCAAGTCCTGCACCTTCTCGGGAGCGCCGTATTGCGCTCGCTCAGCCGGAGAAAGGCTTTGCAGGAACAGATCAGCCGAACTTGGTGACGTCGCTTTGCAAGCGTTCGGCTCCTGATGAGCAGCAACATAAATCGTGCTGAGAACGAACCCATAAGTGCGCGATGCTGGAGCCGGGGCGGCGCCATTGAGCAGGGCCGCAACCATCATCAAACCACCCGCCGTCAAGGTCCGTCCTCCAATAACGCGCAGCGAGGCGGCACGATTGCGATGACCCATCACGGCGATCCTCTCCTTGTATTTTCCTTTATTTTGCGAACCCGCGAAGCGCCGCCACCCCGCTAATGTTCTCATACGCCGGTGAATCGTGGCAGGAACCTAAATTGTTCTCAATCGAGGTCCGGGAACCGGCGCGGCGCCAGCTGCCTTGGTCACGTCCGAATGGCAGCACGGGATCATATCCGGGCGATTGACTTCCAGGTCAGTCATCATCCGGTCCGACGCTATGGTCCGCGGCGATCTCCAGCGCTCGAACTAGTGCGGAATGGTCCGCATCTGCCCCGCCATGCGCGACGCAGGTGCTGAAGAGCTGCTGCGCAAGCGCTGTCGCCGGAAGAGCCACCCCAAGCGTCCGAGCTCCAGCGAGGGCTAGTCCGAGATCCTTCTGGTGCAGCCGGATTCGAAAGCCAGGGTCGAAGGTCCGCGCGATCATGCGCTGGCCATGCACCTCGAGCACACGTGAGGCTGCAAATCCCCCCATCAGCGCCTCACGAACACGCGCGGGGTCGGCGCCTGCCTTTGCTGCGAATACCAACGCCTCAGCCACCGCCTCAATATTGAGAGCGACGATGATTTGATTGGCGACTTTAGTGATCTGACCAGCCCCGACATCCCCGACAAGCGTGATTGTCGTGCCCATTTGCTGAAGCAGCGGCAGCGCCCGTTTGAACGCCTCCTGCGTTCCCCCGCACATGATCGTTAGCGCCGCATTACGTGCGCCGATCTCCCCGCCCGAAACCGGCGCGTCGACATAGTCGCCGCCGAGATCACTGATCCTCGCCGCGAATGCCCGGGTCGCGATCGGGTCGATCGAGCTCATATCGATGATGAGCGCCCCAGGAGAAATCGCCTCCGCAACGCCGCCCTCGCCGAACAGGACATGCTCGACGTCCGGAGTGTCCGGCAGCATCAGAATGACGCAATCGGCGCCGAGAGCAGCTTCAGCGGGAGAGTCGAAGATCGCCACATCTCCAGCTGCAAACTCCTGAGGAACGCCGGAGGGACGGCGGACAATGCGCAGTTCGTGCCCGGCACTCAGCAGGTGCCCGGCCATCGGGCGGCCCATAATTCCCAGTCCGATAAAGGCGATCTTCATTGCGCTGTGTCCGACGAGTTGGCGAGATAGGGAGTTGCCCAGCCAAGTCCGGGCAATGTTTCTGCGGCCGGCCGGTATTCACACCCGACCCACCCTGTGTACCCGAGCGCATCGATGCGATCGAGAAGCCAGGGAAAATTGATTTCACCGCTGCCCGGTTCATTGCGCCCCGGGTTATCGGCAATCTGAATGTGCCCGATGAGATGGAGCAGCCGTTCGATGCTTCGGGCGAGATCGCCCTCCATGATTTGCATATGATAAACATCATATTGCAGGCGCAGATTTGGCCGATCGGCCTCCTCAAGCACTGCCACCGCATCCTCCGTGCCGGAGTAAAAGTAACCTGGGACATCGATCTTGGTGTTGATCGGCTCAACCAAAATTTCGATGCCTTCGTCGGAAACCAAGTCCGCGGCATATCGAAGATTTCCGATCAGCGTTTCCCGGTGCTCCGGATCGCGCGGAGCGACCCCCGCCATCAGGTGCAGCTTCCTGCATCCGAGCGCACCCGCATATTCCAACGCGCGAGCAACTCCCGCGCGGCATTCGCCAATGCGCTCAGGAAGCGCCCCGATCCCGCGTTCACCGGAATCCCAGTCGCCCGCCGGCAGGTTGAACAGAGCGACCTCCAAGCCAGTGTTCTCAATACGCTGGGCGATCAGGTCGGCAGGGAAGGCATAGGGAAACATGAACTCCACTGCGCGGAAGCCAGCGTCGGCGGCCGCGTCAAAGCGATCCAGGAAGGGGAGCTCGTTGAACATCAAGGATATGTTGGCAGCAAGGTTGACCATCACAGCTCCAGACAGAAGATGCGGACTCGTTCGCTCAAAACACGAGCCCGGGAACAACGTCCATCACATTGGTTCCTGTCGGCCGGGTCTTCAGCTCGCCCCGGCCTAAGCGTCCCACAACCCGAAAAGAGATCAAGCGGCCGCACAATGTCAGCGAGATCTGATTTCGCACCAGTGGTCATCGACCGCGTCTTCCGACTATCATCGACGAAAGCAACTGGGATGCTCGGGATGAAGAATCGCACTGCAACTGCCATTGTCATGACTCGGTTGTTTGCGCGGTCCCGCCAGCTAAGCCTGCCGTCGTCAGTGCTGCTTTTCAGTCTTGCGATCGGCGCGGCGGCCAACGCCGATGCGCAGGACATGTCTGTGATCGAGCGCCCTTCCGCGGAATTTACTGACGTCAGCGCGACGAACCTGCCGCAATTCCCGACGCTGCACGCACTCGAAGCGGCATTCCTCGACGTCGATCGGGACGGCGATCTCGATATCGCAGTGGCCGTCGAATATGGCCCGAACCGCTTGTATCTCAACGATGGACAAGCACGCTTTACATGGCGCGAAGGTGCGTTCGGGACTGCTCGGCACGACAACGAGCATGTGCGCGCGGCAGACTTCGACAAAGACGGCAATATGGATGTCATATTCGTCGCCGAGGCAGACGAGGTTCACCAGCTGTTCCTGGGAGACGGTAGAGGCGGCTTCCGAAACGTTAGCGATCGGCTGCCCAGCGGTAGTCAGGGAAACGGTTTGGCGGTGGGTGACGTCAACCGTGATGGCTTACCCGACATTGTTATCGGGAACACCAGGGAGCGGGGCCCAGGCAAGCAGCCGCTTCCAGCCCATAACTTCCTATGGCTGAATGATCCAAACAGCCCAGGTCATTTTGTGGACGCGAGCAGGACCAACCTGCCCGACACCAATGACCAGACGGAAGGCGTCCAACTGGCAGACATGGACGGCGACGGCGACCTGGATATGCTGATCGCCAGTCCGAGCCATCCAAACCGGCTGTTGATTAATGACGGAGCCGGCCGTTTCACCGATGCGTCAGAGCGTCTCGAACTCATGGTTCCGCTGGAAACGCGGGAAGTTCATGTGCTCGACGCCAACAAGGACGGCAGACCGGACATCCTGTACTTCAACCTCACCAGCAACAACCATGGCTGGGACAAGGACCCGCAGACCCGGCTGCTAATCAATGACGGCAAGGGTCATTGGCGCGACGCGACGCAGCGCCTTCCAAAACATGTCTTCTCCAGCTGGGGCGGCACGGTCATCGACTTCAACCATGACAGTGCTCCCGACATCATTGTCGGCGCGATCCAAGTCCCCGGCTTTGTCCCGCTGCAAGCGCGTGCATGGCAAAATGACGGCCGTGGCAACTTTGCCGATGTGACTCTCAAGATGATTCCCAGTCTCACCGTCGGTCGAAGCTGGAGCATGACCCAGGGCGACCTCGATGGTGATCGCAAACCAGACCTCTTCATCGGCGGATGGGGTACCCCTGCGCGTCTCCTCCTTACCAATCGAGCGATCATCAATTCGCAACGGGCTCGATTCCAGCCACTGCGTCCGGCGAGGCAATCCCCCGCTCGGCAAAAAAGTCCGGTGCGTTAATCATCTCCGGTCCGGCATGGTTTGGGGCGTCGGGATGGCTCGCCAGCCAAACCACGGTTTGCGCCGTTTCCTCGGGCTCGCGCGCCGGTTCCCCCTGCCCGATGATGCTGACCGCGTCATGCCCCATGGCCGCGAGCAGCGTGTCTGTCAGGGTAAAGCGTGGTTCGATCAGAAAGGCGCTGATCCCGTCCTTGCCATGCTCCTGATTGATGTGATCCGGGATACGATTGAATGCCGCCTTGGGCGCAAGGTAGAACAGTCCAACCCCGGGAGCTCTGGCCGCCGGCTCCGCGGATGACAGGGTGGTCACGAAGATCATTCGCCCTGATCCCTGCGCCACCATCGTCTTGAGCACAGTCTTGCTCAGGTGAAACTGGTTCAAGAAAGTACCCGTGATGGCGCGTTCGGCGTCTTCCAATGCGACGTCCATCACGGGCTGCAGGATGACTGGCCCCTGGTAGATGGCATTGTTCACCAGCACGTCGATCCGTCCCCAGCGGTCGAGCACCGCCGCGACGCCTGAATCAATGGATGCGCGATCAAGCACATCGATCCGGGCGCCCATCGCCTGACCACCCGCTGCCGTTATCGCTTCCACGGTCGACGCGACGCTGCCCGGAACCGGCACGTTACCCATGCTCTCCATACGGCCTGCACCTTCCGTCATGGTGCGCCCAGTCACGGCGACCGCGAAGCCCGCGCGACCGAGCGCGATCGCGATTGCACGGCCGATCCCTCGCGTCGCGCCGGTGACCAGCGCCACCGGTGGTTGAACCTTATTCTGACTCATCGGCGTACATCCTTCCCCTTGTCCGCGTTTCTTGCCGGAAAGCATCAGGCGGCTGAGCGATGAACCATAACGGTGGTTTGTTGACAACCGTCATCATCAACTTAAACCATCGGTGAATACCACCAGACTGTAGGAGAGCAGCGCGTGAGCACAGGGAAAAGACTTGCTGGGCGAGCGGCGCTGATTACCGGAGCGGCGGATGGAATCGGCCGCGGCATTGCGATCCGATTTGCGC
>CAMLKX010000100.1 GCA_946480515.1 uncultured Sphingomonadaceae bacterium
GCAGGATCAAAGCTGAGCCGCTTTCCCGGGTCGGCATAAAGCTCGATAGCGCCGACAAGGCCGGCACCACGCACCTCACCAACAAACCTCCTGCCTTCATAGCTGCGCAGCGATTCCCAGAATTTCGGCATCAGCGACTGGACGTGCTCTACGACGCGATCTTCCTCATAGATTTTGAGCGTTTCGAGCGCGATCGCGCAGCTCACGGGATGACCCGAATAGGTGAAGCCATGGCCGAAGACGCCGATCGTCCCACTATTCCTGGCGATTGGCGCATAGACTTTCTCATTCATCATCACCGCGGAGATCGGCGCATATCCGGACGACAGCCCTTTCGCCGTGGTCAGGATGTCCGGCTTCATGCCGAAAGTGGTTGACCCCCACATTTCACCGGTTCGCCCATACCCGCACACCACTTCGTCCGAGACGAGAAGCACGTCATATTTCGCGAGGACCCTTTGCACCTTGTCGAAATAGGTCGCAGGTGGCGGGATCACTCCGCCGGCGCCCATGAGCGGTTCGGCAAAGAACGCCGCGACCGTGTCGGGACCCTCCTCCAGAATGCGCTTTTCAAGATTCTCGGCGAGACGGGTAGCGAAATCCTCCTCGCTTTCGCCGGGCTCGGCGTAACGGAAGTAATGCGGGCAGTCGACGTGCAGAATGTTGCTAATCGGCAAGTCAAAATCCCGATGATTGGGAACGAGGCCACTAAGACTTGCGGAGGCCACGGTAACGCCATGATATGCGTTCCGCCGCGCAATGATCTTCTTCTTCTCGGGTTTGCCGATGGCATTATGGTAATACCAGATCAACTTCACCGCCGTATCATTGGCTTCGGATCCGCTGTTAGCGAAGAACACCTTTGACATCGGGACAGGTGCGATCTCGAGCAGCTTGCTGGCGAGCGCGATCGCGGCGGGGTTCGAGCGACCGTTGAAGGTGTGATAATAGGGCAGACTGTACAGGGCCTCGCTGCCGACCTTGGCAAGACGCTCGTCGCCGAAGCCCAGCGACGCACACCACAACCCAGACACACCCTCGATATAGCGGTTGCCGCGATCGTCTTCGACGAAGACTCCATCACCCTTCACGATCACAAAGGGCCCAACCTCAGGATGCGTCGCCAAATTGGTGAACGAATGCAGGTGAGCTGCAATGTCCGTCGCGGCGTTTTGGCGAGGATCGTCCATTCGATTCACCAGCTGTGACGATTTGTCACCTTTGTCCTCATTTGCTTCCGAGTGGGAGTAGGTGTGAGTTCTCAGGTTCATATTTCTCTCACTAGAAGAGCGATCGGTTCGCCGTGAATCGAAGTCGCATATACCACAGTTGACGTATGTCAACTTCGCTCTAGGAAGACCGGACCCCACGGGGCATGTGACGACGTTGCCCACCACCAGACACTGCGTGAGGCTGACAAAAGTTCTTTAGTTAAAAGGGCCTGTAAGCAATGCTCAATGGAAACTCAGCAGCGCCGGACTCAGGAAGCGCCTGGTCGGCGCGAATGATGCTGGTGCGGGCAACGCTTGCGCAAAACGTCGGGACCGGATGCGCCTTTGGCGGTTTCGGAGTCAGCATATTGGCGCTTCAGGATCGCTTTGATGCCTCTCGAGGGGTGACCGCAATGGCCCTCGCGCTCGTCGTCTTGTCGATGGGCGGGCTCGGACCAGTCGTCGCAGCACTCGTCGGGCGTTATGGTCTGCGGCGAGTGATGTGTAGCGGTGTAGTGGTATCGGCCGCCGGCTATAGCTTGCTGGCGGTTGCGCCGAGCATGACAGTTGCGCTCGTAGCCTGCGCTCTGCTGATTGGCCCGGGCGCGGCGCTATTTGCGGCGCTTCCACCAGCGTTTCTAGCGAGCGGGTGGTTTCCCCGCGCGCGTGGCTGGGCAATGGGGATCACCTACTTGCCGCTGTTCGTGACGGTCATCCCGATGATCGGTCTGGAGATTATTCAGCGGTTCGGGCTTACAACCTTCTTCCTCTCCCTGGCTGCTACGCATCTCGTATTACTGCCGCTGCTGCTCGGGGTGGCTGAGGCTCCGGATGCCGATGCGGCTGAACAGGAGACCTCAGAGCTGTCATCTCCCGACGTCTCCCTGGCTCAGGTCGCGTCGGGTGCATTGCTGTGGTGGATCGTCGTTGGAGACGGCATTCTCAATGGAACGGCAACGGCCGGCTCAGCCCATGTCCTGCCGATTGTGACGGAATATGGGTTCAACGAGGAGCATGGAGCATTTCTCCTTTCGATCTCAGGCGGAGCGAGCATCTTGGGGTCTCTGTTAGCCGGTTACGCTTCCGATCGTCTGGGACCGACCCGGACCTTGGGATTGGCCGCGTCGTGTTTTGCTGGTGGATGGGCGCTAATCGCCGTCACGGCCTGGATGCCGGCCATGGCGCTTGCAATGGTACTCATTGGAATGGCGGGCGCTGGCGTGTTCCCCCCTCTCAGCACTTTGGTCGCCCAAGTCTACGGCATCCGGGCGTTGCCGCGGGTGCTTGGATTGATCGGAGTTCTCACGATCCCGATCACCTTCGCGATTTCGCCTCTGGCCGGTTGGATGCGCGACGTTTCGGGTACTTACGCGGGAGTTTTCGTCGCGCTGATCGCCGCCTGCTCGACCGTAGCCCTGATCTTTTTCCGGATGGGCCGATACACGGGCCCAACTGTGGCATGCGTGAATGAACCGGCGCTAACAGCACGCTGAACGACATATCAACCAATCAGCCGCCATCAGCTCAGCACTATCTAATGGGTGAGATAATGAACGATCCGATCGGAGAGCCGGCGCTCTCTCAGTTATTCTCGGCCGCACGGTCACGCAATGCCTGGCGCAAAGAGGTTCTTCCGGAAAGTGTCTGGCAGGAGATCTATGAACTGCTGCGGATGGGGCCAACGTCAGCGAACGTCTCACCGGCTCGCTTCTTGTTCTGTGTCAGCGAAGAAGCGAAGGCGCGGGTTCTGCCGCATATGTCCGAGACCAACGCAGCCAAGAGCAAGGATGCCCCTGCAATCGTCATCGTCGCTCACGACCTGGACTTTGCCCTGAAGCTTCCGGAACTGTTCCCGCACAATCCCAGCGCACAATATTGGTTCGGCGATCCGCAAGTGCGGCAGGATACCGCGTTTCGCAACGGCACGCTCCAGGGTGCCTACCTCATCATGGCCGCACGAGCCCTGGGCCTCGACTGCGGGCCGATGTCCGGTTTCGATCAAGCTGGCGTAGACGCAGAGTTCTTTTCCGGAACGTCCATCAAGTCGAATTTTCTCTGTGCTATCGGCCACGGGATTGATGAGCCCTTCGACCGACTTCCACGGCTCTCCTTCGAACAAGCCTGCGAAATTCTTTGATACCCACGAATGTATGACGGACCAGCGTTCGTGGTGTCCGCAGAGTGTGCGAAGCAATTCACCAGACAGAGCGCAACCAACACCAACGGATCACGGAGCAAGACATGAGGGAAACAGATCTGGTACTCGACGAAGCCCGTTTCCCTGGGGTGCGCGCGTTGTTCGAACAGCATATCGCTCAGCGGGACATCGCCGGCGCCATCCTTGCAGTGGCCGTAGGCGATGCCGACCCCTGCTTCGTTGCCGTTGGTGAGACCGGCATGGGAACTGGCAAGGCCGTCGGGCCGGACAGCATCTATCGCATCTATTCGCAGACCAAGCCGGTTACCGGGGTCGGGATCATGATGCTGATTGAGGACGGCAGTATCAGTCTCGAACAGCCGGTCGGCGAAATCCTCCCCGAGCTCGCCAACCTTCCGGTGCTGGCCAGCGAGGATGGTGATGCCGTTCGCCCGGCGGCCCGTCAGCCGACCATCCGGCACCTGCTCACCCACACCGCCGGGCTTAGCTATGATTTGCAGATCTCGCGGCTCGCCGAACGCTATCGCGAAGCGGGTCTGGCGCCGGGGAATCGAATTGCCGCGCACCAGTGTGAAAAAGAGGAGCCGCGCGATCTTACCGAATTTGTTGCCCGGCTTGCGGAACTGCCGCTCGCCCGCGACCCGGGTGAATCGTTCGAATATAGCCTCAGTATCGACTTGCTTGGGGCCGTCATCGAACGAGTCTCGGGAATGACGCTGGACCGCTTCTTCCACGAGCGCATTTTTGCACCGCTCGATATGCGCGATACCAGCTTCATCGTGCCGAGCGACAAGCTGGACCGGCTCGTCAACCTGGAGGAGCGCGATGCAGACGGGGCGTGGACGGTCATCGACAGCGCTCCCGACAGCGCCTACGCGCGTCCCGCGCTACTCTCCGGCGGCGGCGGCCTGGTCTCGACCGCACGGGATTACATGCGCTTCACCGCGATGCTTGCCGGCGAAGGGGAGACAAGGGGCGTGCGCCTGCTCGCCGCCGACACCGTGCGTTTGGCCCGTTCAAACCTGTTCCCTCAGGGCGCCCAGATCCAGTTCTACGGCAATGTTCTAGGGGGTCTGGGCTTCGGGGCAGCGATGCAGGTGCTCCTCGAACCGCAAGGCATGCCCGCCGGCGTGTTCGGCTGGAGCGGTGCCGCCGGCACCAACATGTGGGTCGATCCAGTCCACCGGCTGCACCTGGTGCTCATGACGCAATATTGGCCCGCCACGATCAATCAGAGCTTCCGCACGGACCCCGCCACGGCCGCTTATGCCGATCTCGGCCTGTGGCCTGCGGGTGAGAATGCGCGGCTGCGCTGAATCGAGGGGCATACGCTGACCCGGGGCATGCAACGGTTCATCAATCAGGTGATGGTAGCGAAGAGGTAGGGAGGTATTCGCGGCTTCACGACCTCCCGCAGCACGAACCCTGACTCCATGCGAACGACGCCCGGAAGACGCGAAAGCTCTTCCCGATGGATTTGCGCGAAATGGTCGAGCGATCGCGCAAGAACGGTGATCAGATAGTCGTCGGTGCCAGACATCAGCTCGCACCGAACGACGGATGGACTTTGGGCGACCGCCGCTTCGAAGGCGTCGAACTGGCTGGCACTTTGGCTGCCGAGACTCACCTTGATGTGGGCAATTGTACCATTTCCCAAGCGGCGCATGTTGAGCTTCGCCTCATAGCCCTCAATAAGACCGTCCTGTTCGAGCGCGCGCTGTCGCCGGGCTATTGCTGAAGGGGACAGCCCTACGCGTTCGCCGAGCGCATAATGCGTCGCTCGGCCATTCTCGAAAAGCTCACGTAGCAACTTAAGATCGAGTCGATCGAGCGTTGCGAATGAATCTGGCGCTTCATTATCCATAGGCGCCATATTCGAGCGCGTAATCGACCTGCGCAAGCAGAATTTAGTGAGATCAGCCGCAACGATCATGGTATCCGGGCTCGTCAACCGGGCGGAGGGTGAAACGATGCTTGTCGGCGTGCCGAAGGAAATCAAAGTCGAGGAATATCGTGTCGGCCTGACGCCGGCAGCGGTCCGCGAATATGTCGCCCGCGGCCACACGGTGATCGTTGAAACGGGGGCAGGTTCAGGCATCGGCGCGACCGATGGGACCTATCGCGAGGCTGGCGCCAGCATAGCGGACAGCGCCGAGGAAGTCTTCGCGACGGCAGAAATGATCGTCAAGGTCAAGGAGCCGCAACCCCGCGAGTGCGCGCAGTTGCGCGAGGGCCAAATCCTTTTCACCTATCTCCATCTTGCGCCTGACCCGGAGCAGGCGAAAGCGCTGATGAACTCGGGTTGCACAGCGGTCGCCTATGAAACGGTGACCGATCGGCAAGGCGGCCTCCCGCTTCTCGCGCCGATGAGCGAGGTCGCCGGACGGCTTTCCATTGAAGCTGCGGGCAACGCTCTTAGAGCGGTGTCCGGCGGGCGCGGCGTGCTTATTGGCGGTGTTCCGGGCGTTGCTCCCGCGCGCATCGTCATCATCGGCGGCGGAGTCGTCGGAACGCATGCCGCCCGCATGGCCGTTGGACTCGGGGCCGACGTGACGATCATTGATCGATCCATCCCTCGGCTCAGAGAACTTGACGAGCACTTCTCTGGGCGCCTGCGGACGATCGTATCATCCATTGATGCGATCGAACAGGAAATCTCCCGGGCGGACGCGGTGATCGGCGCAGTTCTGATCCCAGGAGCTTCGGCGCCAAACCTCATCACTCGGTCGATGCTTGGCCTGATGCAACCGCGAGCCGTCCTCGTCGATGTGGCGATCGATCAAGGGGGCTGCTTCGAAACCAGCCGTCCGACCACTCACACGGATCCGACCTTCGAAGTGGATGGAATTATCCACTATTGCGTCGCAAATATGCCGGGTGCGGTGCCGCGGACATCAAGTCAGGCGCTCAACAATGCGACTCTCCCCTATGGTCTCGCGCTGGCGGATTTCGGCTATAGTGCCTGTGAACGCGACCCTGGCCTCATGGCAGGGCTCAATGTGCGGGACGGCAAGATCGTGAATGAGACGGTCGCGCGCTCCCTCGGATTTTAAGCCTTCTGCCCGACGTGAATGGGCCGCAATCCGCACGTGACAGGGTTGCGGCTCTAAGCTCCAGATCGGTTCCAAGACGCGCCGAGCCACAAAACTAAGAGCTTGCAACGCGGCCAAATAGTTGACATCCTTCAACTCTCAGCAAGCGGTTGAGCGCGCAATCGAATTGCGCGGCTCCCCGCTCGCTTATGCTGCGATTGGGATGTAAAAGGCGCGATGGAAATGACAATCGAACCGCAAGGCGGTTGCCATTGCGAGCCGAAGGTGACCGCGACCGGTGACCTCAACTCGGGATTGCGTGCCCCGCAGCGATCCGCTCAAGGAAATTGAACCGCGGTCTCACCGCTTCGCAAACAGAGATACATCGGAATCGAAAAAAGGCAGACATATGGACATGAGAACGCAGACTTCGTCACAGATGCTTGACAGTGGCCAGCGCCCCCTTCCTCTCGCTGACACTCCGGAACTGCGAGCAGCGCTGAAGGAGGCAAACCTCCAGACCCTGCTGATGGTGTATGTCCACCTGACGCATGATGAATCGATGCTGCAGACCTTCCAGGTGCACATCCATCCTCCCTATACCAATCCCGACTATGTGATCCCGCAGGACTGCATCGAC
>CAMLKX010000101.1 GCA_946480515.1 uncultured Sphingomonadaceae bacterium
TGGGGCGGAGTAGCTCAGCTGGTTAGAGCAGCGGAATCATAATCCGCGTGTCGGGGGTTCAAGTCCCTCCTCCGCTACCATCCAGACCGTCATCCAACGAGAGACCCCTCCAATCTTGTAGCAGTGGAGCGGCGCCCTCTTAACGATTGAGATTCAGGAAAATTTAGCCTTTTGGTTCAATCCTCGGTAGGATGGCGCGGGGTATTGGGGGCAAGATCATGAAAGGGCTGGCAACAGGCTTTATCCTGCTGCTGACCAGTGGTCAGGCAGTGGCTGCGGCCGCGCCGTCGGCCAGCCATGCCGATCTCGCCGAACGAGTGCTGGCGGCTCATAACCGGGAGCGGGCCGCGGTCGGGGCACCGCCGCTTCAATGGGATCCCTATCTTGCGTCCTCCGCTGCGTCCTACGGGCCTGATTTGGCGCGCATGGGTCATCTGGTTCATTCGCCGCGAGCCAATCGACCTGGCCAGCGCGAGAATCTGGCCATGGGCTACACGCGTTACACCTCGCCTGAGCAGCTGGTCGGCATGTGGGTTGAGGAAAAGCGCTACTTCACGCCCGGCCAGTTTCCGGCGGTGAGCCGCACCGGCTATTGGAAAGACATCGCCCATTACACGCAGATGATCTGGAAGGGCACGACCCACGTCGGCTGCGCCTATCATCAGGGTGGCCCCTGGACCTATCTGATCTGCCGCTATTCTCCGCCCGGCAATGTGGATGGCCGACCGGTCCCCTGAAGTCTGGCCGTCAGGCAACACTTTCGCGCTCAGGAACGTTACTCCTCCGTAAAAACCCGGAGGCGCAATAATGAGAGCAGTAGCGTTCGCAGTCCTTCTCCTGAACAGTGCGGCGGGGATTGCCCAGCCAGTTCCTTCGGCGCCCGTTCCCGCGATCGGCTCCGGCAGCACATTGCTCAGCCTGTCCGCCGAAGGCAGGAGCCGCCGCACTCCCGATGTGGCGATCTTCAACGCGGGGGTGGTCACCCAGGCGCAGAATGCATCCGCGGCGCTGAGCGAGAACAGCCGCCGGATGGACCGGGTGATCGCCGCCTTGAAGCGGGCAGGGATCGCGGACCGCGACATCCAGACATCAGCAATCAGCCTGCAGCCCCGCTATTCGAACCCCGAGCTTGAGGCCCAGATCCGGGCGCGCGAAACGCGCCAGCCCTATGTGCCGTCCAACGAGACCCCGCGGATCATCGGCTATGATGCACGCAATAATGTGCAGGTCCGCGTCCGCCGGCTCGAGCTGATGGGCCGGATCATCGATACGCTGATCGAGCAGGGGGCCAACCAGGTGGATGGCCCGTCATTTACCCTGGATGAGCCAAGGGCCGCGCTCGACGAGGCGCGCGTCGAAGCGATCGCGGAAGGTCGCCAGCGGGCGGAGCTTTATGCGCGGGCCGCGGGGTTGCGGGTGGCGCGGATCCTGTCGATCTCGGAGGGCGGCGGCTTTTATCCGGTGCAGGAGATCATGGTCACCGCCAGCCGAATGGGTGGTCCGCCACCGCCTCCACCGCCGCCGACACCCGTTGCTCCCGGCGAGCTGACCCTGGGGGTCAATGTGTCGATGCAGTTCGAGCTAGTGCGGTAGATCAGACGGGGTCGGCGCCGCGCGCGATTGCCGCGACTCCCGTGCGCGCAACTTCGACGAGGCCGACTTCGCTCATCAGCTTGATGAAAGTATCGACCTTGCCGGTGCTACCGGTCACTTCGAACACGAAGCTGCCGATCGTCGCATCCAAGACCCGCGCGCGGTAGATTTCGGCGAGGCGCATCGCCTCGATCCGATCCTCGCCGGTGCCGGCGACCTTGACCAGCGCGAGCTCGCGTTCGACGTGCGGACCATGGGTCGTCAGGTCGGTGACCTTGCGCACGGGCACCAGCCGTTCGAGCTGCGCGACGATCTGCTCGATCGCATGGGCTGATCCGGAGGTGACGATGGTGATCCGGCTTGCGCTGCGATCGCTCGTCACCTCCGCCACGGTCAGGCTATCGATGTTGTAGCCGCGGGCGGAGAACAGCCCGGCGATGCGCGCGAGGATTCCGGCCTCATTGTCGACCAGCACCGACAGGGTGTGGCGCTCCGCCCGTTCGTGCGTGATGTGCATCAGACCAGCGCCTTCGCTTCGTCGCTCATTTCGCCCGACACCTCATTGGCCTGCAGGATCATTTCCGTGTGAGCCGCGCCCGACGGGATCATCGGGAAGCAGTTCGCGAGCTTGGCGACGCGGCAATCGACCATCACCGGTCCGTCGTAGGCGAGCATCTCCTCAATGCCCGAATCCAGCTGGTCCGGATTGTCGATGCGGATGCCTTTCCAGCCATAGGCTTCGGCCAGCTTGACGAAGTCGGGGAGGGCTTCGCTGTAGCTCTCGGAATAGCGGCTGGAGTAGGTCAGCTCCTGCCATTGCCGGACCATCCCCATATATTCATTGTTGAGGATGAACACCTTGACCGGCAGCCGGTATTGGGCGGCAGTCGACATCTCCTGAATGTTCATCAGGATCGAGGCCTCGCCGGCGATGTCGATCACCAGCGCATCCGGATTGCCGAGCTGGGCGCCGATCGCCGCCGGCATCCCATAGCCCATCGTCCCAAGCCCGCCCGATGTCAGCCAGCGATTGGGATCATCGAAATGAAAATGCTGGGCAGCCCACATCTGGTGCTGGCCCACTTCCGTAGAAATGATCGGATCGCGATCGCGCGTCGCCAGCCACAGCCGGCGAATGGCTTCCTGCGGCATGATCTCCGCTTTCGAGGCCGGGAAGTCGAGGCAGCGTTTCGCTCGCCATTCTTCGATCATTGTCCACCAGCCCGACAGATCGGTCGGGCTGTTCCGGCGTCGTCTCCATTCGGTAACGATCTGATCGAGCGCGTGACCGGCATCGGCAACGATCGGCAGGTCGACGCGGACATTCTTGTTAATCGAGGTGCGGTCGATATCGATGTGGATCTTGGTCGACCCCGGAGAGAAGGCGTCGAGGCGCCCGGTCACGCGGTCGTCGAACCGTGCGCCGATGCACACAATCAGATCCGCCCGGTTGATCGCCAGATTGGCCTCATAGGTGCCGTGCATTCCGAGCATCCCGAGCCACTGCGGCGCGGATGCCGGGAAGGCGCCCAGGCCCATCAGGGTGGACGTCACAGGGGCGCCGGTCAGATCGACCAGCTCGCGCAGCCGTTCGCTGGCGCGCGGTCCCGAGTTGATGATCCCGCCGCCGGTGTAGAAGATCGGCCGGGTCGCGCTTGCCAGCATGTCGACCAGCCGCTCGATCGATTCAGGCTCGGCCTCGATCTTTGGCTGGTACGTCTTGTGGCTGATGGTCCCCGGAGCGGAGTAGGGGGCCGTGGCGACCTGAACGTCCTTGGGAACGTCGATCACCACCGGGCCCGGTCGCCCATGTGTGGCGAGATAGAAGGCCTCATGGACCTTCTCGCCAAGCTCGGCCGGATCCTTGACCAGATAGTTATGCTTCGAGCAGTGACGCGTAATTCCGACCGTGTCGCATTCCTGGAATGCATCGGTCCCGATCAGCGCCGTCGGCACCTGACCGGTAATCACGACGATCGGAATGGAGTCGAGCATCGCATCGGCGATCCCGGTCACCGCGTTGGTCGCGCCAGGTCCGGACGTCACGAGCACGACCCCGGGCTTGCCGGTGGAACGGGCATATCCTTCCGCCGCGTGCACGGCGCCGCCCTCCTGGCGGACGAGGATGTGGCGGATGCCCTTTTGTTTGAACAGCGCGTCGTAGATCGGCAGCACCGCGCCGCCTGGATAGCCGAACACGAACTCTACCCCAAGATCCGTCAGCGCCTGAACGAGGATGTCGGCGCCGCTGCGCTCTCCGGAGGAGTTGTCGGGGGTGTCGCTCATTACCAGTCTTACCAAGAATTTGATTCGTTCCTGGGCGGCTAGCACCCTGCGCGGGGAATGTCATGGAACTGGGGTCCGGAAAACAAGACGCCCGGATCGCGGTGCGATCCGGGCGCTCGCGTGACGATTGCTCGTCAGCCCCCTTATGACGACCTGGCCCGCCCTATCGAAGAACGGATTCCCTGAACCCTGGCCCTCTTGGCTCTCGTTCTGCGGCTGACCTATTCGAGGATCGGTGCGGCTGTCACGCCAAACTCGCCGGTCCACCGCCTTTTCGAAACATCTGTGGCGGTAGCGCAACATCTGGCCCGCGGTTGCCTTGGACACGGCCCAGCCCTAGAGCGGCACTGCCGTTACGCTTGTGATATTTTCATTCGACAGGGTTCCCTTTGCGCTTCTCCCGCTGTTTTCTGCCGGTCCTCAAGGAAAGCCCGGCTGATGCCCAGATCGTCAGTCACAAGCTGATGCTTCGGGCAGGGCTGGTCCGGCAGACCGCCGCCGGCATCTACGCGTGGCTGCCGCTCGGCTATCGCGTTCTCCGGAAAATCGAGCAGATCGTGCGAGAAGAGCAGGATCGGGCGGGCGCGATCGAGATGCTGATGCCGACCATCCAGTCGGCCGATCTGTGGCGCGAAAGCGGACGCTACGATGCCTATGGCCCGGAGATGCTCCGGATCCGTGACCGGCACGACCGCGAGATTCTGTTCGGCCCGACGAACGAGGAGATGCTGACGGCGCTCTTCCGGGATGATGTCCGCAGCTATCGCGACCTTCCGCGCACACTTTATCACATTCAGTGGAAATTCCGCGATGAGGTGAGGCCGCGGTTCGGAGTCATGCGCGGCCGCGAATTCCTGATGAAGGACGCCTACAGCTTCGACCTTGACGACGCTGGAGCGCGGCTGTCCTACTACACGCAGCTGCTGGCCTATCTCCGCACTTTCCAGCGGATGGGCATTCGGGCGGTGCCGATGAAGGCCGCTTCGGGCCCGATCGGCGGGGACCTCAGCCATGAATTCATCGTTCTTGCTCCAACCGGTGAGAGCGAGGTGTTCTACGATGCGTCCTTCGAGCAATTCGACTGGAACCGCCCGGGCCTCGACTATGGCGACGAGAGCGGCTTGAAGGCGCTGTTCGACGAAGTCAGCGCGACCTATGCGGCGACCGACGAAACCCACGACGAAGCCCGCTGGGCAGACGTGCCCGAGGATCGCCGCCGCACCGGGCGCGGGATCGAGGTCGGTCACATCTTCTCCTTCGGCGACAAATATAGCGCAGCAATGGGCCTGAAAGTGACCGCGCCCGACGGATCGATGGTCACCCCGATGATGGGCAGCTATGGCATCGGGGTGTCCCGGCTGACGGGCGCGATCATCGAAGCAAGCCATGACGAGGCTGGGATCATCTGGCCCGAGGCGGTTGCACCATGGCGGGTCGGCATCGTTACCATGCGCGGCGATGATGCGCCGAGCACGCAAGCCGCCGACGAGCTTTACACCAGGCTGACGAACGCAGGGGTCGAGACCCTCTATGACGATCGCGATGAGCGCGGCGGCGTCAAGCTCGGCACGATGGACCTGATTGGCCTGCCGTGGCAGGTCATCGTCGGGCCGCGCGGGGTTGCCCAGGGCGTCGTTGAGCTCAAGAACCGGCGGACCGGAGAGCGGGTCGAACTTAGTCCCGAAAGCGCGCTGGCGAGGCTGACCGCGTGATCCTCAACCGCTACGAGCGGACGATCGCCAAGCGCTATTTGCTTCCGGGCAAGGGTGAGGGCTTCATCTTCCTGGTGGCGTCGATCAGCCTTGCCGCGGTCGCCTTGGGCGTTGCGGCGCTGATCATCGTCATGAGCGTCATGAATGGCTTTCGTGCCGAGCTGTTCGACAAGATCGTCGGCCTTAATGGCCACGCGATTGTTCAGGGCTATGAGGGGCGGCTGACCGGCTGGCAGCAGATCGCCCAATCTGCCAAACGGCTTCCCGAGGTGACCTCGGCGACGCCGTTGATCGAGCAGCCGCTGATGGCCTCGGCGAATGGCCGGGTCGAGGGAGTCTTGGTCCGCGGTCTGCGGGTCGAGGATATCCGCTCCAATCCGGTGCTGACTGACAATGTCGTTTCCGGTGATCTGCGCACCCTGATCCCGGGTAGCGGCAATGTCGCAATCGGCTCGCGCCTCGCGGAAGCGATCGGCGCCTATCCCGGTAGCCAGATCAGCCTGATCAGCCCGGAAGGCCGGTCGACCCCGGTCGGAACGGTCCCGCGGATCGTTTCTTACACCGTAACCGCCGTGTTCGAGGTCGGGGTCTATGAATATGACAATGCCTTCATCGTCATGCCGATGGAGGATGCGCAAACTCTTCTGATGCTGGGACCGGACGAAGTCGGGATGATCGAAGTCCAGGTCACCGATCCGGACCGGGTCGAGCAGCAGCTGACGGGATTGCACAATATGGTCCGCGGGCGCGGCGTGCTCGTCACCTGGCGACAGATGAATTCGGCGCTGTTCGAGGCGTTGGAGGTCGAACGGGTGGCGATGTTCGTTGTCCTGTCGCTGATCGTACTCGTCGCCGTCTTCAACATCCTGTCGTCGCTGATCATGCTGGTTCGGGCGAAGACGCGCGACATCGCGATCTTGCGGACGATGGGGGCAAGCCGAAAGGCCATGATGAAGATCTTCATGACGGTCGGGGTAACGATCGGAACACTCGGGATTGTCGTGGGGATGATCCTTGGTGCTCTGTTCCTGTTCTTCCGCCAGGGCGTGGTGAATGTCATCCAGCTACTGACCGGGCAAAATCTGTGGGATCCTTCGGTGCGCTTCCTGTCGGAACTGCCGGCCAAGACGGACCCGTTCGAGGTACTGGCGATCGTCATCATCGCACTGGTCCTGTCATTCCTGGCGACGCTTTATCCGGCGTGGAAAGCCGCCAGCACCGATCCCGTCCAGGTACTCCGCTATGAATGAAGGGGTCGGCGGGGCGGCGTCTCCGGTAATCGCGGTGCGGGATCTGACTCGCAGCTTTACTCAGGGCGAAGTCACGATCGATGTGCTGCGGGGAATCGATCTGGCGATTGGGCCTGGTGAGATCGTGGCGCTGCTTGGCCCTTCCGGATCGGGCAAGTCGACGCTGCTGCAAGCGGTTGG
>CAMLKX010000102.1 GCA_946480515.1 uncultured Sphingomonadaceae bacterium
TCGACGGCGATCCGCTGGAGATCACGACCAACGTCAAGAACGTGATCATCAACGATTCACTCGGCATCGCCGCCGAGCTCGCCAAGCCGGTCATCGATTCGCTGCGCCGCGGCCAGCGCCCGTCGCGCGGCTATCTCGGCGTCGGCCTCCAGCCGCTCGACGAGAATATCGCCGCCGCTCTCGGTGTTCCCAAGGATCGCGGCGAACTCGTCCGTTCGGTCCAGCCAGGTGAGCCCGCCGCTCGCGCCGGGCTTCAGCAGGGCGATGTGATCGTCCGGGTGAACGGTCGCGATGTAACGCCCGATGAGACCGTCTCCTTCCTGATCGCCAATACGCCCGTGGGGTCGCGGGTGCCGCTGGAAATCATCCGCGATGGACGCAGGCAGACGGTTCAGGTCAGCGTTGGGCAGCGACCAACCGAGGAAGCGCTCGCAAAGCAGCTTGAGAGCGATCAGGAAGCGATTCCCGACGAGCAGGTCGGGCCGGCACCGGCACAGCAGTCCCTTGGACTTGCCTTGCAGCCGCTGACCCCCGCGCTGGCGCGAGCCGCCGGGCTTCCGCCGACAGTTCGTGGCGTGCTGATCACCGGAGTCAGCCCGGAGAGCGATGCCGCGGAAAAGGGCTTGCGGCGAGGTGACCTGATCATGTCCGCAAACCGTCAGCCGGTGACCACCCCGGCGCAGATCAGCGCTGCGGTCGAGGCTGCCCGCCGCTCAGGTCGGACCAGCATCCTCTTGCTCGTCAAGCGCGGCACTGGCCCAGAGGCATTCATCGGAGTCGAAATCGGACGACCCTAGAACGGCAGGGGGCTCATGACGCACTCAGCGAGCGGTATATTCATCGGCGCTGCAGCGGGAGGCGCAAATCCCCGCTACCTGGACCTGCGGCGCGCCAACCGTCATGGGCTGATCGCAGGAGCGACGGGAACCGGGAAGACCGTCAGCCTGCAAGGTCTCGTTGAGGGCCTGAGCGCCGCTGGCGTTCCGACGTTCGTTGCCGACGTCAAAGGCGATCTTTCCGGCTTGGCGATGGCTGGCTCTGCGATGAGCAAGACGCACGAGATTTTTGCCGCGCGAGCCAAGGAGATTGGGCAGGCGGAGTGGTCTTACCGGGAGTGCCCGGTGCAGCTGTGGGACCTGTTCGGGCAGCAGGGCCACCCGATCCGAACCACCGTCAGCGAAATGGGCCCGGTGCTGCTTGCCCGGCTGCTGCAACTCAACGAGGTGCAGGAAGGCGTGCTGACAATTGCCTTCCACGTTGCCGACAAGGACGGGCTGCTGCTGCTTGATCTGGATGATCTGCAGTCGATGCTGGTTAGCTGCGGCGAGCGCGCCGACGAACTTACCCTCCAGTACGGCAATGTGTCGAAGCCCTCGATCGGCGCGATTCAACGCTCTCTGCTCCAGCTGCGCAGCCAGGGCGGCGATCATTTTTTCGGTGAGCCTTCGCTCGACCTCGCCGATTTCATCACCATCGACGAGAGCGGTCGCGGAGTGGTCAATATCCTCGCGGCGGACCGGCTGATGGCCAGTCCGCGGCTCTATGCAACCTTTCTTCTCTGGCTGCTGAGCGAGTTGTTTGAGCAGCTTCCCGAGGTCGGTGATCCCGACAAGCCAAAGCTGTGTTTCTTCTTCGATGAAGCCCACCTGCTGTTCGATGATGCTCCTCCCGCGCTGCTTGAGAAGGTCGAGCAGGTCGTGCGGCTGATCCGGTCAAAGGGTGTCGGCGTTTACTTCATCACGCAGAATCCGATCGATATTCCGGACAAGGTGGCCGCTCAGCTGAACAATCGTATCCAGCACAAGCTCAACGCCTTCACGCCGCGCGACAGCCAAGCGGTGAAATCGGCAGCGGAAACCTTTCGATCCAATCCGTCGATCGATGTCAGCGCGGCGATCACCGAGCTGAAGATTGGCGAGGCCCTGGTGTCGCTGCTTCAGCAGGACGGGTCGCCGGCACCGGTGGAGCGCACATTGATCAAGGCTCCCGCGAGCCGAGTTGGCCCAATAACGCCGGAGGAGCGCGCGGTCCTGATCCAGAGCGATGCGATTGGCACCAAATATGACGCGGTTGCCGATCGGGAATCGGCTGAAGAAATCCTTGCTGCGAAGGCGAAGGAGGCTGGCGCGGCAGCCGCGGAAGCGAAGGCGCGAACCGAGGCAGAAAAAGCCGCCGCGGCGCAGGCAAAGGCAGATGCTGCCGCAGCGAAGGAACAGGCGCGCATCCAGCTTCAGCAGCAACGCGAGGAGGATCGCCAGCGGCGGGAGGAAGACCGGGAGGAGGCGCGGCGCGCCCGGGAAGCCGCCAAGCCGACCATGTCCGACAAGATGATGCAGTCGGCGGGCCGTTCGATCGCGAGTTCAATCGGCCGGCAGATCGGCAACCAATTGCTGCGCGGCATCCTTGGAGGTCTGTTGCGGCGGTGAGCGCGGGGATCGCGGTCGCCCTCCTGCTCGCGGCGCAGGCCATCTCCCCGGGCCTTTATCTTAGTCATCAGATCGAGGTCGGGGCTGCGCTGGAGCTTAGCGCGAACGGACAGTTCCGCTACTCGCTCGATTATGGAGCCGTGTCGGAGACAGCCGAAGGCAAGTGGCGCCAAGACGGTGATCGTGTCCGGCTGACCAGTGAACCGCTGCCTGATCTGCCGCGCTTCGTGATCGTTCGCGATGAACCCGCGCCAGACGGCCACTTGATCATCACCATCGACGAGCCGGGCTTGGCCGGCTGGGGAGCGCCGCTTCGAGTTGAGGTCACCTTTGCCGATGGGACGACGGAGCAGCTGGTCACCAGCGAAGATGGGGAGGTAGCGCTGAATGGACGCCGCCCACTGGCGGTAAAGCCGCTGGTCCCGATCTACGAAGGTTCAACCGAACCCGTGAAACTCACCGCTGCGAGCGGACATCGGTTGCTGTTCCGGTTCGAGCCACGCGATCTCGGCAAAGTCAGATTCATCGACGAACCGCTAGCAATCGACGGGGATGCCCTCATGCTCCGCCGCTGGGACACGGTAATCCGCTTCTCGCGCGAGGGTCAGCGGCCTCGATAGGCGGGAACACCCTGATCGGGGAGCCACAGGTCTGCTGGCGGCGGCGCGGATTGCCAGAACACGTCAATCGGGATGCCGCCGCGCGGGTACCAGTAGCCGCCGATCCGGAGCCAGCGCGGGCTCATCTCCTCGGTCAGCCGCTGGCCGATGCCGACCGTGACATCCTCGTGAAAACCGCAATGATTGCGGAACGAGCCAAGAAACAGCTTCAGCGACTTGGATTCGACGATCGTCTCATCCGGCGCATAATCGATGACCAGATGGGCGAAGTCGGGCTGCCCAGTGACCGGACATAGCGACGTGAACTCCGGAGCGGCGAAGCGGACGAGGTACAATGTGCCGGTCCGGGGGTTCGGGACATAGTCGAGCCGCGCTTCGTCGGGCGACGCCGGTAGCGGACTGGACTTGCCGAGATGCAACGGATCCATGCGCGCTCCCTAGCAGCGGGAACGCCAATCGGCCAACCAACCGCGAGCAGCTAGAAGAACAGAGGCTTGGCTGGTGCCGACCGGGCGATTGAAGCGCAATCCTCCGCTCCACCGGCGAAGTCGCGAACCCGGGTCAGCCGCGCACCGATTGCCATGAGCCGTGGCGGGCACGGGTGCGCATTGAGCGCGCCTAGTTCCAGCAGTTTGCCGATACTGTCGGTCATGCTCCAGTGGTGGAGCATGCCGGCTAACAAATGGTGAATCAGGCGGCAGCGTTGGAGGGTTCGAGGTCCCGCAGGATCCAGCCGCGCTGGGGGATCGTCTCGATGAATTCGGCGCCGCCGCTGGCGTTGCGCAGCTTCTTGCGCAGCTTCGAGATGAACACGTCGATGATCTTGGGCTGCGGCTGGTCGTCAGCACGGCGATAGAGATGCTTGAGCAGCATGTTGCGCGTGACGACGTTGTTACGGGCGAAGGCAAGCAATTCCAGCACGCGATACTCCATTTCGGTGATCGCGATCGGGTGGCCGTCGATGCGGATGAGACGCTGAATCTGATCAACGGCGAGCCGGCCGCCGCACAGCGTTGGCGGCATCTCGCTGCCGGACGCGCGGAGGGACTGCAGTAGGTGAGATGTGACCTCTTCGCTCTCTTCCGCCGACGGGCTGAAGGGCGTTCCGAGGATCTTCTGCTGAAGGTCGGACAGAGCCTGATGAGCTTCCTCGATCAGGCGCGACCCCTCTTCGAAGCGGCGGCGGCCGCGTTCGAGCAGAGCTTCAATTTCGACGAGCCGGGCGGAAGCGTTATCGCTCGACATTCAATACCCTACCTTGGTGTCTGAGCAGTGGCGACGTCTCCGCCGCCTTCGGGTGCCGCAATGATCGTCTCGGTGACGCTGCCCTTGTCGACGACCTGCGTGTCCGGATCGCCGGCGGTTGACCGCGCGCCGATCGCTGCCCCGGATCGCCCTGCGCTTTCCAGCAGCGAGCTTTCGCCGGCGCTGCGCGGAGCGGGCCCGCCGAACAGCGCTTCGACTGCCTGACCCTGCGAGTCCGCCGCGCTGCTCGAGACAGTACCTGGAGCCGGTGGCGCCAACGAATAATCGGGCGGAATGATCAGCGGCGCGTTCCGGGCAACGGCAAATTCGTCGAGCGACTTGGACTTGCCGCCGAATGCGGAGCAGCCGCCCAGTGCAGCCGACATGATCAAGAGGACGGGGACCAATTTACGCATTGTCGACATTCTCCGTGGGCCGTTCCGCCGGAAGCAGGAACGCCCGCAATAGCAGGATCACAACGCCGATGCTAATCGCTGCATCGGCGACATTGAAGACCAAAAAAGGACGGAAGCCGCCGAAATGCAGATCGGCGAAATCCACCACATAGCCGAACCGCACCCGGTCGAGGATGTTGCCGAGCGCTCCCCCCAGCACCATTCCCAGCGCGGCCATGTCTCCGCGCCGGGTCTCGCGCCACATCCACACGGCGACCCCGATCGCGATCGCGCCGGTCATCGCCACCAGCAGCCAGCGGGCGAGTTCGCTATCGGCGGTGAGCAGGCCGAGCGAAATGCCGCGGTTCTCGGTCCAGGTCAGGTTGAAGATCGGCAGAAGCTCGATCTGGCGCACCGTTTGCAGCTGCAGCGGGCCGATCATCAGCCATTTGGTGAGCTGGTCGGCGACGAAGATCAACGCCGCCACGGCGAACGCAATCGCGCGGCTGGTCATGCGACCACCGTTTCGCAGCGATCGCACAGCGCGCCGTCTCCCTCGACCTCGGGCAGGTGCCGCCAGCAGCGACCGCATTTGTGAACGGACGTCCTCGCGACACTGATGCCGCCACTGCTCTGCGCCAAATGAACGGTCCCAGTGATGAATGTCTCTGACAGCAGCCTCGGGTCGCGATAGTCTCCGAGGATTGCCCCAAGGTCTGAAAGAGTTACTTCCGCTTCCAGGCTGGAGCCGAGCGTCTTGTCGCGCCGTAAAGGCTCGATTGCTTCAGTAACTCGCTGCCTGAGCTCCCGAAGTTCAGTCCACTTGATGTTAAAGCTCTTATCGACGGGGATGACGGGCATCTCTGGCCACTCCAGCAGATGCACGCTCCCACCGTCCGGATAGCGCGTGCCCCACACTTCCTCGCTCGTGAACACCAGCACCGGCGCGAGCCACCGCACCAGCGAATGGAACAGCGTGTCGAGCACTGTGCGGTAGGCGCGCCGCTTTGTATTGCCCGGCGCATCGCAATAGAGGCAGTCCTTGCGGATATCGAAGAAGAAGGCCGACAGATCGTTGTTGGCGAACTCCGCGATCAGTCGCGTGTAGCTGTTGAAGTCGAAGGCATTGACCGCCTGCCGCAGCTTCGCGTCGAGCTCCGCGGTGAGGTGGAGGATGTAGCGCTCCAGCTCCGGCATGTCCGCGACGTCAGTGATCCGCTCTTCCTCGCTGAACCCGTCAAGCGCCCCCAGCAGGTAACGCAGCGTGTTGCGCAGTTTGCGATACTGGTCGGCCACCCCGGCGAGGATTTCCTTGCCGATGCGATGATCCTCGGTGAAGTCGACCGACAGCGCCCACAGCCGCAGAATGTCGGCGCCATAATCCCGCATCAGATCGGTCGGGCTGACCGTGTTGCCGAGGCTCTTGGACATTTTCATGCCCTTGGCATCCATGGTGAAGCCGTGGGTCAGGACTGCGGCGTAGGGGGCCTGCCCGCGGGTGCCGCAGCTTTCCAGCAGCGACGACTGGAACCAGCCGCGATGCTGGTCGGAGCCCTCCAGATAGAGGTCAGCCGGCGGGCCCTTGTGCCCTTCAGGCCGAGTCAGGTCGGGCCAGCGGCCGCTTCCGAGCACGAAGGCGTGGGTCGTCCCTGAGTCAAACCAGACGTCGAGAATGTCGGTGACGCGCTCGAAGTCCTCCGCCCGGTAATCCGCCCCGAGAAATTCCTGCGCACGAGCATCGCACCAGGCATCGACGCCGCCTTCGCGGACTGCCTCGATGATGCGGTCGTTGACCGCCGGATCGACAAGATACTGTCCGGTCTTGCGATCAACGAACAGTGTGATTGGCACGCCCCAGGCGCGCTGGCGGCTGAGCACCCAATCCGGTCGGTTTTCAACCATCGATCTGATGCGGTTTTCACCCTTTTCGGGCACCCAGCGCGTGCGGCTGATCGCGTCCAGCGCCGCTTCCCGCAGCGTCGGCGAGGCGCATTTGTCCTCGTCTGCCGGATCAATCGCTCCGCCCTCATTCTCCCACCGCTTCTCGGCCGGGGTTTTGGCGGGCAGATGGGT